>JAYTWN010000420.1:0-2957 GCA_043743435.1 Acidimicrobiia bacterium | reverse complement strand
GAGCCGGGCGACGGGTGCCAACAAGATGGTTGTCTACAGAGCTGATCCAGCAACGGGCAAACCGATGGGCCTGGCGCCTAGTGCGGCTGATTTCTCACTGTGCACTGTCGACTGTTGGGTTTTCCAGTGGAAACCAGCAACGAGTTCGTGGACAAAAGCCGCCTCGCCAACTTGGCCGGCCAGTAGACAAAAAGCCTGCGGACCCGTTGCTGAAACGGACTACTTGGGTGTGTGGGTTCAAGCGAAATACGGCGGACTTACCGGTTTGAGCGCAATGGCGGTAAAGAACATTGCCACTCGTGGAGTGGGACGTCTTGAACCCGTTTCGCTTTCAACAGGTCAGTTGTGCAAACCATGAACGCGGAGTTGGTGAAACAAGCTGGCGGTGCGAATGTACAAAACGAACGTGGAGCAGTGGCAATTTTTACGGCGATCCTGCTTACCACGCTTCTCGGCTTCGTTGGCCTTGGTGTTGATATCGGCTTTTGGTACTACCAGGGTTGGCGTCAACAGCAAGCAGCCGATCAGGCATCGCTTGCGGGGGCCGTCTTTCTACCCAATGATCCAGATCAAGCTAAGACAGTTGCTCGACAATTTGCAGCAGTGAACGGCTACGACAACAACGTTGAAACAACCGTTGGGACCGGATCAAAGTCGAATCAACTTACGGTCGCCATGTCCAGAAATTACAACGGATTTTTCAGCCAAGTACTTGGAAAACGGTTCCAAAACATTTACCGCACCAGCTTGGCTGAGTACATAGCTCCGCTCACGATTGGTAGCCCGTTCGCTCGTGCCGGAAATGATCCCGAGAACACTGCGGGGGGTAACTTCAATTACTGGCTCAATCAGCACGGACCGTGGGTTGCCAAGCATCAGGGTGATCGATACGCCGCCGACATCTGCGACGCCGATCCCAGCGTTGCCCACCCCACACCTTATGGGTGTATCGCAAGTGTCCAAACTCGCGGAAAGAATGTCGACTACGAACGGATTGGAAAATTCGGTTACCGGTACTCCGTAGATGTCAATGCCGTGCAGGCAGGAAAAGACCTAGTGATTGAAGTATTCGACGGCATAACTTCCAATGTGGGGGATCAATGCATGGCAGGCAATCTTCCTTCGCCAACCGAACGCCAAGCACTGACACGCTGGGTAAGTGATGCAGACCTCCGGTACCGATCAGGTAGCGAGCCATCGGGCCCTCAATGGTGTGCGGCTGACGCAATTAATCCATATGGTGGCCCTGCCCGCAACACCCAGTACATGGATACCGAATTCGCGGTTTTCGCTCCAAGCCGATCTGTTGCAGCCGGTGCCATGGTTCAAAACACCGTGCCGCCTACAACCGCTGCACCCCAAATCACCACGACCACTAGCGTGGGGGGTGGAGGAACCGTTGCTGGGCCTTGCTCACCGTCGACGATGACTGGTGCCACCACATTCAGTGTGATAAACGATCGCGCAACGTCGCTAAAGGCGTATTGGGTGAACCCATCTTGTGTAGAGACGCTGGTGTACACCGACCCGCCAAACAACAGTTCGACGTTGAATTCTCACGCTGGTTATCGCTACCGCTTTTACGACGCAGCGTCAGGTGCCCTCGTGACCGACTACACGATTCCCACCCCAGCGAATTCCGCAGGGGGTTACGCGTTGGTAGCCCATCTCAACAACCCTGGCCCATGCAACGCAGCAGGTGGGGCAACATCGCTTTCGGTGACGAATCAGCGTACGGATGCTGTTGGGGTGTATTCGCTCGATGGTCAGTGCAAGGAATCATTTTTGGGTGAAGTGCCTGCTGGAGGTTCCCTCAATCTCAATGGTCTTTTCCTTACTCAGACCGTACGTTTCTACGACGTACAGCTCAATCGCTTGGCTCGAAACCACGTGATTGCCGTAGCCAATTCGAACTTGACTCTCACCGCAACCGGGCCCGCACCAACGTGTTCTCCGGCCCCCGGGGCTGGCGCGACCATTAACTTTGTCAATCAGCGTCCGAACCCCATACGGGTTGTGAGTATTGATACCTCTTGCAATGCCAACCCGCAACAAACGGTTTCCACTGGATGGACGGCCAACACCAATTCCGGCACGATTTGGCAAGTTCTTGATACCTACTCGGGGGAAGTTCTGAGGACCTTCAGTGCGAGTGCCGGTTCACAGACCATTACCGAACTACCAAGTGTGCTTACGAGTGGAAACTGCTCCGCGGTTTCGGGGTCAAGTTCCACCCTGGATGTGGTGAACCAGCGCTCAACCACGTTGACCATCAAAAGTATCGGAGGCGATTGTGTGGAGGCCCTCTACGGCACCGTTGCCCCCAATGCCACGTCCTCGGTGCCATCGTTTGTCGGTCAGCGTTGGAAGGTCTACGACGGTGCCACACAGGTTGGTGACATCACGCTAGTCAACGCGTTGGAAACTCTGACAGTGGTGCCAGCTTCAAGCTGGGTGTGGGATCCAAACGCCGGAGCCGTAACGAACAGCGGAACGGTCGTGTTGTGCAGCCGCATCGAAACCGCGTACCCACTTTCGGGGTACTCCAGCACCGATCAACATACAGGCACGGTGAGTCAGCTTCTGAACCCGGTGGACGGTGTTCATGACAACGGTGCGGGGACACGAGACCCGTTTGCTGAGAATTTTGCTGCGGGATTTCGCCGGTGGCGTCAAATCTGCAAGATCCCTGCGGCCTCGGTAGTGGCTGGTCGTTACACGATTACGGTCAAAACGAATCTCAATGAAGAATCCGCCGGTTCAAACAGCTTTAGCCTGCGAGCCCAATGGCGCGGCGCCACCCCAACCGCGACTTCTGAAGCGGGCTTGCAGCTATCGGCGATGGAAAACTTCCCGGTTTTCGTAAACCTTGGAACGAGCAGTTCGACGTTGTATATGACCCGACTTAGCCCGGCACACGCGGGGAGAACGATGCGCCTCGAACTGTTCGACATTGG
>JAYTWN010000419.1:0-10731 GCA_043743435.1 Acidimicrobiia bacterium | reverse complement strand
CCCGCCCGCCGAGCCACCAACCTCCAACCCATCGAAGCACTCCGCTAAACAATTCTCCGTTCCTTGTCAAGTTTGTCCGATTCAGACAAATGTCCAAATCGGACAAACTAGTTTTTTTAAAAAACAAAGCATAAATAGTTAGGAGGTCCCAAACGCTGGGATCGAACGATGAGAGGAAACAGTGAAAAATCTGAAACGAAGCCTCGCAGTACTTGCGCTAGCTGGGGCATCCTTTGCGGCGACCGCAACACCGAGCCAAGCCGTCATTGTGAAATACCCAGCAACAGAATGCAGGCCCGCGCAAGGTAATGCACCCGCCTATCAACTCTGGGGGGTCTGGAACGTGTCGTCGCAAGGGGCTCAGTTCTTGTATTACGAAATTCATTACTGTTAATTTGACCAAACTTGGCCGTGGTGCGATCTGGCCTACTGCCCCAGGTGCTTCCGAGCAAAGTTTGTGTTGCAACGAGATTGAAGAGAAATCGAGACTTGCGTTCTGAGCCGATCGCGGGCCTGTGGGAATCGAGAGCGCATAGATTGCTACAGAGCTCGCAATCAGACGTCAAGCAATGATCCAACTTTGAAGCAAGGGCTCGTTTTCGATCCCAAACAGATTTCAGGCTTTAGTTCGGCTTCGCTGAAAATTCGACGCCCGTCCCTTTAGTTAGTCTTTTGCGGAACATCAGCTGTCGGGGCGCGTCGCCTTGCTGATTTTGAATACCGGGAAGATGCCGAAAAGACCGAACTGCGGAAGAAACCCTTTTGGAGAAAAAAAATGAAATTTTCCTTGAACAAAGAATATCGGCCGTATTCTTCATCTCATCTCAACACAATAATATTGAGCATGTTTCTGCTCGCGGTACCTGTGCTGTCGGTCAGTTGCGGAAAATCACCACGCACTCAAAGTGACTTGGATGTTGCGAACAAGCTTCGAGCAATGGGAATTGGACTAACTGATTCCGAACGCACCAAGATATTTGTTCAGGACGCATACGAGAGCCAGAAAAGGATACGAAAATGTATGAACCGTGCAGGATTTGAGTATCAAACGAACCTGCCCGCCGCCAACCGTCTAGGGGCAGAGACGTATTTTGGAATTGCCGCCCGAGCGCGTTCCGATGTTTTGGCACAGGGAGGTGGGAATACCAATGCCGATCCCGCCTTCAATAATGCCCTAGCCGGAAACACTGTCGGCAAGTTTTCCCCCAAATCTTGTTTGGGAAAAGAATTCACACAAGACCCTAAGACGAAGAGGATATCTGACGTGCTTCGAAAGCGGTTTCAGGATCCTCGGTACCGTGAGTTAGAAAAGCGATGGTCGCAATGTATGAAAGTCCGCTTTGGAGTCAAGACACCAAATCGAGCCGCTTTTACCGTGTCGGTAGCTTCGACACTCGATTCCGCATTTGACTTGAAGAAAATCGATGAGTTTGAGCTAACAGAAAAGCTAGCTTACTCTCAGTACAGTGAATGTCTTACCGAAAAGGATAGAGATCTGGAAGTGGCTCTTTTACTTGAATACGGAAAGCGAATCACTAATTAACTGTTTCGTTCTTATTTTTTGCCTCGGAGCTTGACAGGGTGGTTGCGGACGTCTCCCTTGCGCTCAAACAGGGTTGCTACTACACAGTTCCTGAAGCCGTGAAGAGGCGGAGAGGAGTGAGCCGCAATTAGCAAAGCGGCGGTTCGAACGAATCTGTCCCGGTTAGTTAGGAGATTCACGCACCTTCTACTAGCGTTTTCACGAAATCAAGAATCGTGTTTTCACGCGTTTGGCGGAAGCTTGAGGTACTCCTTGGAGCATCAACTGGAGATTCGGGCAGTCGCACCGTCCATACGTCTTGCGATCCTGACAGTGCCTGGCGCAAAACCATCAGATCAAACCAGGCTGGCGATTCGGGCCGTGAGCATGTCGAGGGCGGGTTCGTTGTGGCCACCCCGAGGGATTATTACGTCCGCATAACGTTTTGAGGGTTCGATAAAACTCAAATGTGCGGGGCGGACCGTTTCGAGATACTGCGCGATCACCGAATCGCTTGAGCGGCCCCGATCGCGCATATCGCGCTGCAAACGTCGAATGAATCGCACGTCGGCATCGGCATCGACGAACACTTTGAGGTCCATACAGTTGCGCAGTGGTGCATCCCACAACACCAAGATGCCTTCAACAATGACAATCGGCGCAGCTCGCACGCTCATCGTTTCTTCGCTGCGCGAATGGGTAGCAAAGTCATACACCGGCACATCCACACTGTTCCCGGCAACTAAATCCTCAAGCTGGGCGCGCATGAGTTCCCAATCAAAGGCGTCGGGGTGGTCGTAGTTCACCAGGGCTCGATCTTCAACATTGAGATGCCCATGGTTCTTGTAATACGAGTCAAGCGCCACCACCGCAACCTGCTGATGCCCCGCCGCAGCAATAACTCGATCAGCAACCGTCGACTTGCCCGAACCCGTCCCACCGGAAACGCCGATCACAAACGGCTTGATCCGTGCCCCTTGCAGTAGTGGATTCACCATGTCGGTTCCCGTGCTCACTCCTTCAGTCTTGCGCAAGTCAAAGCGACAGGAGCCAAGTCACCCATTCGCCGAAGTGCGGACAAGAGGCCCGCAGGGCTGGAAGACCCGCCTCGGCAGCTACGGCTGGCCCATCAAGGGTCTTTACGTATCCGGGCCACATCGAGCGCAACCGTTTTGATGGCGCCGTCAATGGGCTGTCGTTTACCAATTCGGGGCTGCCAGCGGAGCTAATAGCCAGGTTCATGGCCGCTAAAACATGTGGGCTGCCTGACCGTCGGGCTGCTATTTCCGCCAGCCGCCGGCTTCTTTGTAGAGAGCACGACTGGTTGAAGAAATATTCTGGAGGTGAAGAGGTGGGGCGCGAGGAAATCACGAACGAACGTTTCTTCGGTTTGACCTTCAACGGAGACGAAAACCCTCTTCATTGAGTGCTGCGAGGTCTCGCCCCGATCAAGTTCTTCATCCAGAGGTCTCCAACCGAATAATCTTCAAGCCAACTGCTGAGCTGGCTCAGATCGAGTCGCGCCAACTTGGTCGCCCCGTCGACGCGTTCCGCAATCACGACATCCTGAACTCGAAGGCGATCCAACAAGGTCACAGATTGTGTGGAAACAATGACCTGACATCTCTGTGAAGCCGCCTCCAATAACTCTGCCAGCTGTGTGATCGCATAAGGATGAAGCCCAAGTTCAGGTTCGTCAATCAACACGACCGCTGGTGGATCGGGCTGTAAAAGGACAGTGGCCAAGCAGAGAAATCGCAACGTGCCATCGGAGAGCATGGAAGCATCACCGTAAACATCGCTATCTCGGTGTCGCCACTCCAGCAGGATCGATTCACCCAGAAATCGATCTGGTTCCAGAACAAAATCATCGAAAAATGGGGCGACGCTTCGAACGGCATCCCTTATGCGAAGGAGTGCTGGGTCTCCAGTTAACTTCAATCGGTAAAGAAATGGGGCAAGATTTCGCCCGTCTCTCCGGAGTTCTCGGGAGTCGTTGAGCGGTTGCCTTTGCTTCACGCTGGCAGTTCTTGACGTGTCATGAAAATGGTAACGAACCCAACCGCGCAAGCAGTCGAGTGTCCATGAGACCACCCCTCCCGGATGTCCCTGAACTTCTTTCGGAAGAAGCGACTCAGAATGCCCTGATCCAAGGCCCACATTGTACGGCCGAGGCTGCCCGAAACCCGTTCCCCATGCCTGTTCGCTTCCAAAGAAGACCTGGCCCCCCACTCCAGCTGAAATGCTCGCTTCGTATCCCTGTTTGCCATCGGCGAATTCCAGACGGAAGCTGAGATCACTCGACCGTTTCACGCCACCGAACAACACGCGGTCGGCGCCACCTTGCTCTCCCACCCAGACACCAAGGCGTTGCTCAATCAGGCTTCCGACCATGTCGAAAAAGGCCAGGAAATTACTCTTTCCCGCGCCGTTTGGGCCGATCAGGACATTCAGATCCCCGATTTCCAAGGTTGCCGATTCGAACGATGCAAACCGTTCCAGAGTCACCCTTGTTAGCTTGTGAGGTGCCGTCATGGTTTGGATGGTACTTCCTAACCCATCTGCGTCAATGTCGTTGGGGTTTTGCAATTGTTGTTCCATCCCATGGACCCTACGGACCGGTCTTCAGTGCGAGAAGAGTCCAACTCGCGCTCGCGCCAATCTTCAAGAACCGCGGGATTGGATTTGGAAACGTTTTCCAAGGCTGCCAAGCCCGAAGCGGGAAGCTTGGCCCGTACGGGGCTCCGTAAAATGCGGACTGTGGAGGGAACGCCCACTAACCTTGAACTCTATGTCTGCAGCAGCTCCCGCACCCGTCGCGCCTGTCAAGAAGCGTCGTTCACCCAGCCAATTGGCTATGGCCGTTGGAATTGTCCTCGCGGTTGTTACCGCCGGATCGGGAGTGATCGCAGCAATCGTGCAACAACACGATGATTCGCCGATCAGCCGACGGGTGTTCGGGAACATTCCCTCAGCCGTGCAGGCCGCGTTTTATACCGTGCTCCCAATCCTGTTTTTGGCCGGGGCTTGGGCGTTTGCGCAACGGGTAAAGAACTGGGAGCGCGGTGCCCCCGATGACCGCCGCACCACCAAAAAGAACGCCAAAGTCCGTATGGGTGACTTCCGCTCCGCTGTCTATATGAAGACGTTGATGCGCGATGTTGCGGCGGGCATCATGCATTCGATGATCTATTTCGGGTTCATCGGCCTGTTCGCCGTAACCACCGTGCTGGAAATCGACCACCAAATGCCGAGCGGGCTGAAGTTCCTGCACGGCACCACGTACAAGGCGTACTCGGCCTTCGGCGATTTCTCCGGCAGCATTTTTCTCGTTGGCATCATCTGGGCCATGGTCCGTCGCTACATTCAACGTCCCTATCGAATCCGAATCAAGAACCGTCCCGAGGACGCCGTTGTTCTCGTTACGTTCCTCGTGCTCGGCGTCTCTGGATTCGTAGCCGAAGGTGTGCGCATTGCCCTAGCCGGTCGCCCCGATTTCGAAAAGTTCAGCTTCATTGGCTACCCACTCTCTGGTGCCTTCGAAAACGCCTCGAATCTCAGCGGATGGCATCAAGGCGCATGGGGTGTGCACGTGCTTTCGTTCATGACGTTCCTAGTGATCCTCCCGATTACCAAGTTGCGCCACATGTTCACCTCACCGCTCAATATGTACCTCAAGGATCGTCCTCGTCCAAAGGGCGCGATGCGCCCGATGCCCAATCTGTTGGCTGGCGAAACCACCCTCGAAACCTTTGGTGCTTCAACTATCGAAGACTTCACCTGGAAGCAACTGCTCGATACCGATGCCTGCACCATGTGCGGACGTTGCACCGCAGTTTGCCCCGCGCATGCAACCGGGAAACCACTTGACCCGCGCGAAATTGTGCTCAAGGTCGGAACCGTTATGGCGTTGTCGGGTGGTGGCGATAAGGGTGGTGCGTTGGTGAGCCCACCGGTTTCCGTTGTTCCTGAAATCACCGTGAAAACCTCCAACGTCTTCGAACGCATCACGTCGGAAGAAATCTGGTCCTGCACCACGTGCAAGGCGTGCGACGAGAACTGCCCCGTTGGCATTGAAATTCTCGACAAGATCCTTGATATGCGCAGATACCTTTCGTTGATGGAATCCGATTTTCCCTCGGAACTCGGCAATGCGTATCGGTCAATGGAAAACTCCGGCAACCCCTGGGGCATCGGTCAAAACGAACGTGCTGCGTGGGCCAAGGATCTCGATGTTGACGTGGTCGATACTTCTTCTCCGCTTTCGCATGAGTACCTCTACTGGGTTGGGTGTGCAGGCTCCTTCGATGACAAAAACAAGAAGGTCACCCAGGCCACCGCCAAGTTGCTCAAGCGTGCCGGTGTCGATTTCGGCATCATGGGCCCTTCTGAGCAGTGCACCGGTGACCCTGCCCGACGTTCCGGTAATGAATATGTGTTCCAAATGTTGGCCATGGCGAATGTTGAAAGCCTCAACGGCATGGGCGTCAAGAAGATCATCACCCAATGTCCACACTGCTTCAACACATTGCTCAACGAGTACCCACAACTCGGCGGACATTACGAAGTAGTCCACCACTCCCAGTTGCTCGAATCCCTGATTGCCGACGGCAGTCTCGACATGTCGGGCGCTTCGCTCGATGAGCGCATCGTTTACCACGATTCTTGCTATCTAGGCCGTCACAATGACATCTACGAAGCTCCCCGCAAGGTGCTTGGTTCCCTGAAGGGTATCTCGATCATTGAGGCACCTCGCAACGGTACCAAGGGCATGTGCTGCGGCGCTGGTGGTGCTCGTATGTGGATGGAAGAAACCATCGGCACGAAGGTCAACGACGATCGTGCCGCCGAACTCATCGGTACCGGCGCTGGACGTGTAGCTACTGCCTGTCCGTTCTGTTACATCATGATGGACGACGGCGTTAAGGGTGCCGGCCACGACGAGATCATCGTGCAAGACATTTCCATGCACTTGCTCGAAGCCCTGGAGAAATCCGAAGCCGCCACTCCAGCGCCAGTGAAAATCGGTTTGTAAGGGTTTTTCTAAGCCCGCTTAGTTTTCTTCTTGTTGTTTCCAGCGGCCGAAAACAGAACAAAAGGACCCGGTGAGAGTGATCTCACCGGGTCCTTTGTTTTGCGATCAGGCTGCATCTACTTCACACGGCCTAGATGGCTTTGGCAAACAACAATTTTCTCTCAAATGTTCGTGCGTTACGTCTACCCAGTCAGGCCGAGCCAAGCGGCCCAACCGGGTTCTGCGTCCCCGTTGAACACGGAGAACAGCGGCTGTGATCGAGGCTCGACTGGAACCGCGACCAGTCGCATTCCTGCCTCCTTGGGGGTACGCGAAGCCTTGGAATGGTTGCATGGCCCACACGCTGCGACAACGTTCTCCCATACGTCTCAGAAAGTATCCAGCTCATGAGCCGATCGGCGCGTTCGCACGAATAGCTCGCAAAGGCATCGGCCCCTTGTGGGCGGCGATGCAATGCGACAGTGAGTGCATTCGGACTCAATCTCAAGGAATTGAACGATGGTGCGCTGGCTGGCGTTGACAAATGTTTTGCAGCCGGCTGCATAATTCGCTTCATCGTTCTTCCTTTCGCTCATTGGTATTCGTAAGTGTGTAGATCGTTTGTCGGTAGGTATTTTGCCGACTGGAATACGATACACAGCGCCGATCGCACCGGCCCCGTATTTAATTTTGATCGGAATATGACAAGATCACAGGGTGAATACACCGGTCTTCAAGAAGCTTCAGGTTGTGCTTGTGGAACCTGAGAATCCCTATAACACCGGCGGAATCGTTCGAACCTGTGCGCTGCTCGACGCTGCCCTGCATTTGGTCAAGCCCTATGGATTCGCCTCGGTTGATGGTGACGTCCGACGATCATCCATGTCGTATCTGGGTGTGGCTGAAGTAACTGAGCACGAATCATGGGAAAGCTTCGTAGCGTCACTCCCCAAGGACAGTCGATGCTGGGCGTTTTGGGATGAAGGTACGTACGCCTATGACAAGGTTGACTATCTGCAGGGTGACTATCTGGTCTTTGGGCGCGAGTCTGTCGGGCTGGGCGAGACTATTCTCAACGAACTACCCTCTGTGCACATACCAATGCCGGGAGTTGACGGAACGAATCGGTCGGATCATCGCGATCACAGTCTCAACGTATCGGTGAGTGTTGGCATTGCCCTCACCTGCGCCATGCACAGCATTGATGGCTGGATGTAATTCAGCGGGACCAGCCTTAGGCGCGGCCCGTTTTGCGATCCAGCCACCGAGCGTTAACCCTTGAAATCGGTCAGTCCTTGGTGGCTACGGCGTTGGGCGTTACGTTCATTTTGGGGACATAGTCTGCCACGGCAACGTCTTTTTGCTCCAAGCCCTGAGTGTTGCGAAGCACGGCAATGCAGGCACCGCATGGACCGTAGAAGTACTCAGTCACAAACAACTTGCACCGAGGACATTCGAACTCCAAGAGCTTCGCCGAGTCAACCTGTTTATCCAGAGCCACGCTTCAAGCGTAACGGTGAATCGAACGGGCCAATGCGGTCCCGAAATCTGAGCCCGGTGGTCAAGGTAGCGGCGTGGTGATCGTCTACAGTCGAGTCCGGAAAAGCGACCAAGGACGATGCGATGAGTGGTGGCCTAGTCGGCCTTTTGGACGATATTGCGGCGCTGGCAAAGCTGGCTGCGGCATCAATAGATGACATTGGGGCAGCAGCCGGACGTGCCAGTGTGAAAGCGGCCGGCGTGGTCATTGATGACACGGCGGTAACGCCTGCCTATGTCCAGGGTCTCGCAGCCAAACGAGAACTCCCTATCATTCGGCGTATTGCCACTGGTTCGCTCAAGAACAAGTTGCTGTTCATCCTGCCCGTTGCGCTGGTCCTCAGCGAGTTCGCGCCGCTGCTGGTCGAAGTCATTCTGATGCTCGGGGGAGCGTACCTTTGTTACGAGGGCGCAGAAAAGGTCCACCATCGCATCACTGGCCACGATGATCATTCCGATCTCCCAGCCGTTGCCGATGGCCCCGAGCATGAAGAAAAGACCATTGCCGGTGCGATCCGCACCGACTTCATTCTGTCCGCCGAGATCATGGTCATCTCCCTTAAAGAAGTGCTCGATAAAGGTTTCGTTTCACGGGCAATCATCCTGGGCTTAGTAGCTGTGGTCATCACGGCCATCGTGTACGGAATTGTTGCGATCATCGTCAAGATGGATGACATTGGCCTTCACCTGGTCGAGACCGGGAAGCCCACCGCTCAGCGAATAGGCCGAGGTTTAGTTTTGGGTATGCCCAAGCTGCTCAATGTGCTTTCTACGGTAGGCACCGCCGCAATGATTTGGGTCGGTGGCCACATCCTCTTGGTAGGCGCCGATGAACTTGGTTGGCACGCTCCGTACAAGTTTGTGCATTCCCTTGAGGAAGCCGTCCACGACGTTTCTGGCGTCGGAGGCATTCTTGGCTGGTTAGCGAACACTGTCGTCTCAGCCATCGTGGGCTTCGCCGTGGGTATGCTCATTCTTACGATTCTGGCGAGGTTACCCAAGCGGACCAAAGCCGAAGCTCGTTAGCACCAGTCTTGGCTCAGGCCTCCCGATATAGGCCGCCGACTCTTCAAGATTTGTCCCGAGTCCGGACTCAGGGAGCAGGCTTTAGTTTTTGAAGTTCTCGAAATATCTGCTTGGAGTGGGCCCTCTTTGACCTTGATACTTCGAACCCGCGGCGCCTGAACCATAAGGATTGTCGGCTGGGGTAGTCATTTGCAAAAAGCTAATCTGGCCGATCTTCATGCCCGGGTACAGGGTGATTGGTAGGTTGGCCACATTGGCGAGCTCAAGGGTGATGTGTCCGTCGAAGCCTGGGTCGATAAAGCCGGCCGTGGAGTGAATCAGCAAGCCCAGGCGGCCAAGGGATGATTTGCCCTCGATACGCGCCACGAGATCATCGGGCACACCAATGCGCTCAGCCGTCGACCCGAGCACGAACTCGCCGGGATGCAAAATGAAGCAATCGTCCACACCGGTTTCAACCAACTCGGTAAGGTCTTCCTGGTTTTCCTTCACGTCAATGACGCGGGCTGAATGGTTGCGGAACACTCGAAAGAACCGGTCGAGGCGAATGTCAATCGACGACGGCTGCACGTTCGCTGGCTCAAACGGATTAACCGTGATGCGACCGTTAGCAATGGCTTCACGCATGGATCGATCAGATAAAATCATGATCGCCGAGCGTAGCGGTCTTAACGAACCGACGATGTGAGCGGTTTGGCTATCAGGAGCGTTTAGCGGGTCAACAGGGAGGCGATGGCCCAGAGGGAAACGAAAGCGCCAAGCACTGCCATAGCAATCGTTCGACCCTTCGGTGCGACCTTGAGGCTTGCTCCCTTTGGTCGTTTTGCTGGCGGGCGAACCAGAGCCATAACGCTGCCCACGAACATGGCTCCAGCGAAAGCCAAGACCAGTTGTACCAAGAGAACATTTCCACCAAACACGTCGCCAAGCGTAGAGCGACCCGGGACGTATCTGAGCGTGGAGTTTTCCGGTCGCTAACGCGAGCAAAAGAACCAGCAATCTAAGCCAGACAATCTCAAAGCCAGACAATCTCAAAGCCAGAGAGACTCAGAATCGGAAAGCCCCCTGCCGGACAGTCTCACATTGAGGATGAGCATCAGATCTTCGATGAACGACAAATCGGCGGCACCGCTCGGGTACCGCCGACAGAGTCGGGACTCGGGACAGATTTTGAAGAGTGTGGCCTGAGACAGATTTCAAGAATCGTTGGAGGAGTATCAAGATTGGTTCGTAAACGACGGACGGAAGAAGGGTCGGATTCGGCGCTTACACACCGTCACCATCTTCTGCTGGGGTTGGAGGGTCAGTTCCGTCCGTCGCTAACGAACTTCTTTGTACTTCGGCCCTCGTTGCATCGAACTTAAGGACATAACCGATTTCTGGAGAAAATCCTTCAGATTCCTGCAACGACTGCAAGGTGAAGAGATGCCAACAGCTGTGAAAACACCGTCAGCGTTGAAAGGCCCTGAGACGCCCCGACGTATCCGGGAACGTGTCCGAACCAGCCCGCAGGCGCTCCAGAGACCTGCATGAGGGTCTATTTCGGCCAAACAACCTTGAGATCAGTACCATAGACACCCTTAGCAAGTGACTCATCAAACGTGTCGCCAACCGAAGGTTTTTCTTTCAG
>JAYTWN010000418.1:0-1709 GCA_043743435.1 Acidimicrobiia bacterium | reverse complement strand
TCGTCGGACCACCATTCCTTGAACGATCGTTTCGGCAATGAGGTGATACGTCCACCAAGCACTGGGCAAGCACTGGGCAAGCACTGGGCAAGCACTGGGCAAGCACTGGGCAAGCACTGGGCAAGCGGTAAACATGTTTGGCAAGGCGGGGCAGGGCGGGGCGCGGTTTGGCGGGGTTTGCGTGCCCGGGGTTGTTGCTCCTGATCTCACACTTCGGCAAGAAATTGAGTCGTCCATCACGATCATCTCGATTTGTGATGCGGTCGTTTGGCCGAAATGCCTTAATTGCGCAGCGAATGCTTAAGGTGCAAAGCTTAGGCTGTGACTCGAATGCGACTGGCTGGATTTTGTGCAGCAGGCTTTCTTACGGCTTCGGTACTAACGGCTTGTTCGAACGACGGCTCCGGTCAAGCGAACCCTGTCTCACCGGTCAAAACGACCGTCAATCCCGCCGTCGCGCTTTCGCCGACAACCGAGTCGACATTTTCTTACGCAGACGGCCCCGGCAATAGCTACCAGATCGACGGCTCCTCTCTCACCCTCGTCTTCAAGCCAGTAGCGGCGATCGACAGCTCGAGTGGCAGCTATGACGGAGGAGTCAGTTGGTCGAAGGTGCTGAGCCAAAGTCAATACGACGTGTTGGTTGCTATGTTTGCCGAAGCGATTACGGCTACCGGCCAGCAAACCACGGTCCGCAGCAAAGGCACCGGGGTTGCAGAGATCGGTTCTGGCCAGCAGGCGATTCTTACAATGTCATCCCCAATTCGGAAGAAACTTGAGGCTGAGCTCCAGGCTTTAGGAAGTTCTGTGTAGGGGTCCCTTCGTTTCCAGCGATCGCTACGAAGCGCTGAAGAAACGGTTCAGTTCTGCGGCGGAACGTTCGGGGTCTTGCATCATCCACCAATGCCCCAGGCCCTCAAGCACTGCGACATCGGAACCCCATCGTTGCGCAGTTCGCCTGGCCATTACCTCGCCCCCGGTGTATGTGTCCTCGGCGGCGATCCACACAAGTGACCTCCCGGCGCTCATGAACGGCAGCATCTGGTTTCCGAACTCCGTCATGCGGGGTTGGATGGCAGAGCGGTAAAGCCCCAAGATTGCCCGTCCCATCTCCGGCGTCGCTGCAGCTTCGGCACATGATTCAGCTGCCTGTGGTGTCATTCCCAGTGCGATGAATCCTTCGGTGCGCTGATCGATTGGCCCTTCAGACATCATGGTGATAACCGCTTCGCCCTCGCCTTCCTTTTGCCACAGCAGTGCCATGTCGTGCCACACGTACTCTGGGTCAAAACATCCAGCGATATCTATGCACCAACGGTTTGCCAAATCGGGTCGAGCAATCACTGTGCGCATCACGTGCCCGCCACCCCAATCGTGCCCAACCAAATCGACCGGCTCGTCGAACTTCTTCAATTCGCCAACTAGCCAGTGCACATAGGAATCCGACGTAGGTTCGAAACCATCCGGGAACGGCGCTCCAAATCCGGGTGGCGAGAGGGTAACGGTGTCGTCACGATTCATCGCCTTGAGAAGTGGACCCCAGATGGCCGCGGTTTCAGGGTTTCCGTGGACGAACACGATAGGCATGCACCGAACTCTAAGCCGCGTTTCCTAACTTGTCATCTACAGGGCGTTGCATTGATCTGATGGAATTGTCGTTGGCTTCGTCATGGTCGCTGAGCAAACTTCGACGTTCCCGCACCCCATGT
>JAYTWN010000417.1:0-9924 GCA_043743435.1 Acidimicrobiia bacterium | reverse complement strand
TGCGTAACGTCATTCCGGGGCTACCAGCCAAAACCGCAATGCCAAAGCCCCCGAGGGTTTCAGCGACTTGTTTCGTGGCCGTGCCTGATGAACTCAACGTGACCGACAACACCACGACGTCGGCTTTGATGTCGAACGCGAACTTAGCGAGGTCCTGAACTGGTACGTCGACACCAAGGTGATGGACCTTCCAACGATCTTCGCGGAGCACGAGCGCAGCCATGAGGGATGGGAGCCCGTGGAGATCGCCAGGGGGTGTTGCGACCACAGCAGTACCCCGGGGCCTACCTCGTTGATGATTGGCCAAGTTTCCAAGCAGCCGTTCAGCTATTGCCGTGGCTCGATGCTCTTGGGCAACGGAAAGCGTGCCCGTATGCCAGGCTTCTCCAATGTTGCGCATGCAGGGCGCCACCAGTTCCTGGCACACGTCAATGGTCGACACATTGCCGCCACTGAGGCGATCAATGATCTCTTTGGCGACAAGCTCGTTGCCCTCACGCAGCGCGTCTTCGAATCGCTGGACCTGTGGGGCCCAGTCGCGAACTCGCAGCATGGTCGGTGGGGCGGTAGGAGCAAGGCGCTGAGAAAGGAACCGCGCGACTTCGGTGACGGTAACGTCGTAGGTGCCAGCGATTTTGTCGGCGGCGAGGTGCCCCTCGCGCACCCATCGGTAGGCTGTTTGATAGTGAACCCCGAGGGTTTCGGCGGCAGCCTGAAGGTTCATAGTTGGGATCTCGAGGTCGAGGTTGACACCAGTTCCGGGCCAGGGAACCAACCGGTGAGCTCACGCCCTTTTCTTCCCACAGGTCGCATGGATGAACGCTAGCAAACGGCAGGTAATTTTGGCGGGAAAACTTGCGCTTTGGGGTAAGCGCCTCATTCGTGCCCATGACAGCGACCTTGTGGGCTCTAATTGGTCGGTATTGTCATACCCGCAGCAGACAATGTTCTTCCGGCTACCGGTGTTCTTCGACAGAACCGGTTAGAAGAGCCGGTTAGAAAAGTCGGTCAGAACAGGCGGGAACAAGTAGCCGAAACTAGGAAGCGAGAGGGAGGTGTGTGCCGTGGGATTCATAGAAGAAGACATCGCCCGAGTTCGCGACGCTACCGACTTTGTGGCTGTCGCTTCGGAACACATCGCCTTGAAAAAAGTTGGCCGTCAGTATCAAGGGCTGTGCCCGTTCCATTCCGAGAAGAGCCCCTCGTTCTCCATTAACCCGGAAAAAGGGGTCTATTTCTGTTACGGCTGTGGGGCCAAGGGCGACGTCATTTCCTTTGTACGCGATCTCGACCATCTCGATTTCGCCGGGGCGGTAGAAAAACTGGCATCAAAAGCGGGGATTGCCCTTCGCTATGACAACGAATCAAACAACAAAGACCGTGTCCGAAAAACCAAGCTGTTTGAAGCAATGGAACAAGCCACCACGTGGTACCACGACCGTTTGCTCAATGGTGCCGATGCTGGCCCGGCCCGGTCGTACCTTCGTTCTCGGGGTTATGACGGCGAAGCGATTCGACGGTTTCGTATTGGTTGGGCGCCCGACGGATGGGACACCTTGGTGCGCTCGCTCAAGCTCCCTTCCGACGTTGCCCGCGACACCGGCTTGGGATTCACCAACAAAAACGGCAAAGTGAATGATTTCTTTCAGTCGCGGATTCTGTTCCCGATCTTTGACTCGACCGGAAATTCCATTGCTTTCGGCGGACGCAAGCTCCCCTCAGCAGACGGGCCCAAATATAAGAACTCCAGCGAAACCAAGCTGTATTCGAAAAGCAAAACGCTCTACGGTCTGAACTGGGCCAAGGCCGGAATCGTGGCCGAGAATGAAGTCATTGTCTGTGAGGGCTACACCGATGTCATCGGGTTTCATCGGGCTGGTCTAGCCCGAGCAGTAGCCACCTGCGGCACAGCGCTTGCCGATGAGCACTTTCGCATGCTCAAAAACTTTGCCCGGCGCATCGTGCTTGCCTACGACGCGGATAACGCCGGCCAAAGCGCAGCGGCGAAATTTTACGTGTGGGAACGCACCTACGAAATTGATCTATATGTCGTCTCCCTTCCCCCAGGAGCCGATCCTGCCGACCTTGCTGGTAAAGACCCGCAAGCCCTCGCCGACGCAGTCCGCAATGCCCGTCCTTTCTTGCAGTTTCGTATTGAGCGGCTCTTAGCGGCAGCGAACCTCAAAACTCCTGAAGGACGAGCACGGGCCTTCGAGCAGGCCGCAGAAGCAGTGTTTGAACACCCCAACGGGTTAGTGCGCGAGCAGTACCTTCGCAACGTGGCGGCGAGCTGCCAGATATCTGAAGAAACCATGGCAGCCACGTTGTCGGGCGGGTTAGCTGGGTTGGCGAAGCGCACCGTAGATCCAGCTGATCGAACAAGCCGTGGCCCCGGAGCCAAAGAAGCACCTCGTAAGAACTACAAATCAGAACCCGGCACCGGACCTACCTCGAGAGAGCGGCCGCTACCAGGCGCAGTCGGCCCCACGAATCGCCCTGATGGCGCACCGTCGACCAACCGTGGCCCACTTTCCTACCTCACGCGACCAAGCAATGCAGGAAACGGGGGCGACGGTGAGTTCGATTCGTTCGGTCCTGCACCAGCCAGCAAGGGCGAGCGGCTGATCAGCAACAGCGACCCTGGATACGATGCACCTCCAGGTTTTGATGATCCTCAAGGGTTTGGGGAACGTCGGCAAAGTCGGGGTTTCCAAAGCTCACAGGCTGGGGATCAATCGCGGCGCGACCAAGGCCGTCCATCGTCGCCAGCACGAGCTGTCCGCGGGCGAGCGAGCTCGGCCTCAACCCGGGGAGCCGCAGCAACCAGGGTGGCAGCACGTGCGGAACTCGAAGCGCTTCGCTGGGCTGTGCAGGACCCCTCGCGCATTGTGCCGTGGCTCGACACCACCTTCTTTGCTGACCCCACGGTGGGTAGAGCCTTTGCCCTCTTGGTGGCTCATGGCGATATTCGGGCTGCCGCAGACGCCGTGCTGGGTGCAGACGGAAACGGTTTTGAGTCCGGACTCGGGACAAGTCTTGAAGAGCCCTCCCAAAACCCCCAGGCTGACGAAAATCGTGACGAGGCAAAAATAACTCGTCCTGTGGCTGATGACCTAGACCGTGAAGAAACGCTTCCGAATTCGCCTGATCCCTTGGATATCGCCGCGGTAAATGTGCTGCACCGCGTCGCCGTGGAAGGACCGTCTTCGGAGGCCGATGATGCTGTGGCCTTGATGATTGGCAACGCAACCGAACGGGCCATCGCCGTTTTGACCGCTGAAGCTATGGAAGGTGACGTCACCAATGTGCCCACCATCCGAGAGCTGAAACTCCTCATGGAGCACCTCCACGAGAGCAACGGTCGCGCTGAAGCACTGGGCCAGTTGGTACCCTGGCTATCAGCATGGCTGCATCGGGGGAATTCGGAGAAGTAAATGACGAACTGACGTCGTCCCAAATGCGCGCTGCCTACACTGGCCAGGGGGGAGGATCCTCTGATCCCGTCCGCCTCTACCTGCGAGAAATCGGCCGGGTACCGCTGCTCACCGGCGATGGCGAAGTTGCCCTGGCAAAACGTATCGAGTTGGGGGTTTCTTCTGAGCTGAAACTCGCCGAACTCAGCGCCGATGGTCAACTCATCACCATCGAGTTTCGCGAACGTCGCAACCTGGAACGCTCCAAACGTGACGGTGAACGTGCCAAAGAAGAGCTGACCAACGCCAACTTACGGCTCGTGGTCTCCATCGCCAAGCGCTACACCGGGCGTGGAATGACGCTGCTCGATCTGATCCAAGAAGGCAATCTGGGTTTGATGCGTGCCGTTGAACGGTTTGATCACACCAAAGGCTTCAAGTTCTCCACCTACGCCACTTGGTGGATCCGCCAAGCCATCACGCGTGCCATTGCCGATCAGGCCCGCACGATTCGCATCCCGGTGCACATGGTCGAGATCATTCAAAAGGTCACGCGGGCACAGCGCGAGATGCTTCAAGAACTGGGTCGTGAACCGTCGGTCGAAGAGGTTTCGATCCGTGTCGAGATGACTCCGGAACGGGTTCGCGAAATCCAACGCATTGCCTATGACCCCGTTTCGCTGGAATCGCCCGTTGGTGAAGACGATGGTTCAACGCTGGGCGACTTCATTGAGGATTCCTCGGCCATTGCGCCGGCCGAAGCAGCCATGCGGTCTATGCAACGAGAAGCCGTCGATGTGGCCCTGGAAGGTCTCAATGAGCGCGAACGTGAAGTGGTCCGTCGACGCTTTGGGCTCGATGACGGTCAAGCTCGCACGTTGGAGCAGGTTGGCAAGGAATTCAACGTCACCCGTGAGCGGATCCGACAGATTGAAACCAAAACCCTGGCGAAACTTCGACACCCTCAGCGCAGCCAAAAGTTGAAGGAATACCTCGAAGAAAGCTGAGTCCGGTCTCGGGACAAGTTTGAGGAGTCCGGTCTCGGGACAGAAGATCGATCTTGAGGAGTCGGCCTCGGGGCGCAACCGAAAGGGCTCAGGCCGGGTGGAGGTCGCCCCAGCGTGCAGCGTTGGCTCGCACTTCAAGCATGGCGGTGTGAGCCTCAGACATCAGTTCTGCCGCGGTTGGATCGGCGATACCTTTGGCCCGGTGGGCAATACCAATACTCACCCGAACGCTCACGTTTTTGCCTTCAATGAAGAATGGTGTTGCCACGCCCGCAGTAATGCGATCGGCCACGTCAACGGCGTAGGCCCTGCCAATCTTTGCGGCAAGTCCAGCCAAGACAACGGCAAACTCGTTGGGGGAGATTCGGCCAATGGAGTCCTCGATCCGCAAGGCCGACCCTAACCGCACGGCAACTTGGTGGAACAGCGCTTCGGTAGCTTCTTCACCGTAGGCCCCGCGAAGCTGGTCGGCTTCATCAACAACAATGGACAGAACGGCAAGATGTTCGCCGGTTCTGCGAGCTCGATGAACGGCCACGTTGAGCAGTTCACGGAAGCGAAGATTATTGGGAAGGTTGGTCGATGGGTCAGCAGCCGAAGCGCGAGCCAAGCGTTGTTCTAGTTCGTGCTCGGCAGTTCGATCAGTGATGGTGACAAGATCGGCACCGATGGCCCGGTCGGCTCGGTGGTTGGTGAGGCGTAACTCGATGAAGCGGATCCCGCCATGAGCCGTTGTCCACTCAAATGTGCCTCCCCGCACGCATTCGCCGGGCTTGGTGGCGCCGAGGCGGACCAACGTAGCGATTCGGGCGTTTTCGTCGGGGGCGAGCGCAGTCAACTCGGTGTTGAGAAAGGAGTCTGCCGGTGCGCCGAGGACGTCATCGCAAGCCCCGGCGGCGTGGGTGACCACACCGTCGCGGACCACCAGGGCTACTTCATTTCCATCGCGCAGCAGTGCTGACAAGAAGCGGTCGAGACGGTTGAGTGACTTTGCGTACAGTGCTGCGCAGGCGGCCAACACCACAACGCAGAACAACACGAAACCAGCGATCCACGGTCGAACGTTGCCCGCCCTCTCAGCAGGGAGGCGAACCAGCGCGGCATTTCCCACGGCAATCCCAAGCGCCAACAGAATGAGAGGGATGAGAACCCAGCCACGTTGGGAGGGAAGCAGGTTTTTGGAAATTCTCCTGGTGCGCACCAATTGATCTTCGGCCTCAGCGAGCTCCGGCTTTAGGCACCGCTTCTCAAAAGTAGGGCATTCGGATCATTTGCCGGGCAATTTTCAGCAGTGCCTTGCCTGAGGGCAGTTGCAAGTGGTTGTATCGAAGGGATGAATCCTGATGTGACCTTCACGCCTGAGGCCCGGTTGCGCTTTGGTCGAGGAACGGTACTTGCTGATCACAAACTCGCTCAAAGTGACCTGTTCTCCGATGCTTCCTTGGCAGCCATCGTGGAACAGCACCCGGAGCATCTCTTGCATGCCTTGACCATGGGTTTTGATCCGTTTCAATCCTCAGATAATGAGAAAGTTCAGCACGCCGGGGTCAGCGGTGCTGATGTTTTGGAAGCGGTTCGTCGGGGACGGCTTTGGCTGAATATCACCAATGTTGACGAGGTTGACCCTCGGTTTCGGGAGCTCACCGATCAGCTGTACTCGGGTGTTCGGGCACAAAATCCAAATTTTCGGGTTGACGAGACGCATGCCACGCTCTTGATTTCGTCGCCTGGTGCGATGGTTTATTACCACGTAGACGGTCCACCGTCGTTTCTGTGGCATATCCGGGGCCGGAAACGGGTGTGGGTTTATCCGGCTCAAGACGAGTCGTTGCTTTCCCGGGCCATGCTCGAAGATGTTTTCGCTGGCGTGAGGCAAGAATATGTGCCGTACCAATCGTCGTTCGACGATCGGGCGGAAGTTTTTGATCTTGAACCAGGTCAGTGCGCAATGTGGGTGCAAAACGCACCGCATCGGGTATCAAATCTTGATTCGTTCAATGTGTCACTCGTTACGGATCACTACACCGACGAAGCCCGCAAGCGCGCCCGTGTGTATCGAGCGAATCGCTTTCTTCGGGCCAAAGCACATGTGCCCCATCGCTTTTTGTCTGCAGAAGAGGATGGACCGTTGGCCGCGACAAAAGTAGGTGTACATAAGGTTTGTTCGTTGTTGAAGCTGGATGACAAAATTGCCAAAGCTCATCGTTGGCCCACTCGCCGGATTGATGCTTCGGCTTCGAATGGTTTAACTGCCCTGTGATCGGTCCTGCTCGCACGCCCGCACCTTGCCGTTATGCCTGCAAGACTGCAGGTATGCACGCGAGCACGCTCGCAAATATCGAGGCTCTACCGAGTGAGTGAGTGCTAATGCCATCTTCGGTTTTGAGCAAGCTTCGTACGCGGGCCTGTTCGGGTGTTTCTTCGTCCCGAAAGGCAAACTCCACGCGGACCAGTAACGCGCTCAACCGCAACGGGCTTCGGGTGGAGCGTTCCGACGGAATTATTGGAATACAAACGTTGGCGGCCGAACTTGACTCGGTCAACGAATCGTCAGCGGAGCCATCACCGTTCGCTACTTCCGCATTTACCGTCGCCTATGCAGCGAACTCCGAACGCGACCCGCTGGGCATGGACGTCCGGTTGTTTGTGGCCCGCGACGCTGCGGGATTAGCGGTGGGTTGGGCGGTGTTCGCCTTCCGATTTGATGCCTTGTTGCATGTCCCCGACTCCATGGAGCAACGATCACCAGGCCTTGCGAAAATAGCCCGAGTCGCAGCAAAGGTTGGCCAAGCGCCCCGCTTAGAGCTCATGACCACAAGTGACGTTGACCGGCCGGGCATTGTTGCTCGTAAGGGGCAGGAGCATGTCGTAGCCGCAGCGCTGTTGATGCATTTGATCGAACGCGAACACGATTGGTCATTGCTGGAATGGCGGGCACAGGAACACGGATCTGCGCTGTGGTGCGCTGCTCACGCCATGGCCAGCCCATTGCTTCGTGTCCGCGACGTGGAGATTGACCCGTACTCAGAAGTAGACCTCCAATGGCCCAATGTGGACGTGTATTTCCGGGCGCTCTCGAAACGCATGCGTTCCAACGTGAGCAGACAAGCTCGCAAGCTGTATGCCACCGGCAACGTTTCGTTGGTTCTGGTCGATGGGCCCCAAGCTACCGCGGCGTTCTTCGAGGCCTACGGGGACTTGGAAACCCGATCGTGGAAGCATCAAAGTTCTGCGGCCATGGGTCGGCATCGGTTGCGGCAGGAATTCTATTCGCGCATAGTATCGGGGCAGGCGGGTATCGAACCTTCGCTGATTGGGATCACCCTTGATGGCGTGCTCATTGCCGCGTTGATCAATGGTCGTTTTGGTGATCGTATGTGGTCAATGGAAATGGCGTTTGACGAGTCTTTCAACGAACTGGGCCCCGGGCAGTTGCTGTTGCTGTTGGCGGTAATGGATGGTCTGAACAAAAAGTGCCGATCGCTCAACTTCTTTCAACTGCACGGCTATTTCAAACGACGTTGGCTGGCCGACGAGCTTGCGGTGGTGAACGTGCAGTTAATCCGTCGACCGAGTTTGCATGACGTTCGCGGTCTCGGCGGTGATGCGTTTCGTTGGACCAAAGACCAAGCCTTCAATCGAAAAGCCTCCCTCCAAAAGCCGACCTCTGCGGATCTGGGCAGTCAAGGGGTCGACGGCGACGAACAACCTCGCACGCCATTCCATAGCAAGCAGCCAAGCAAGGTTGAACCAGCGCAAAAGGTCCACCGAGCTTTATCAAGCGGAGGTTTCAACGCCGTAAAACGTGCGGCAAGTTCGACGAAACTGATTGACCAACAACGGTCCGCTCCTGATTCGAGAGTCGCCGACGCTCATGACATGCTGGTGACCAAGGCAGGTCAGGCGGGGAAGACAAAGCGGATGGGTGCCGGTTCGTTGGCCTCAGCGGAACAACTTCAGGCTCGAAAGGCTCTGTTTGCGTCTGCCGTGCAAAAGGCAAAGGGCCTGAACGGAGTGAATGCGATGAATGTTCGAATTGTTGATTCGATGGCAGCAACGGTGCTGTTGCCGTTCCCGGTTCGCTAGGGTTTCGATATGCCGAAATCTGCTGCCACCGGGGTAACGATCTACCACAACCCCAATTGAAACTCCTCAACCAGTGCCGTGCGCATTGCCGAAGATCTGGGCGTAGGGGCCGAAGTTGTTTTGTATCAGAAGAATCCACCAGATGAAGAGCGACTGCGCTGGATCCTTGGTCATCTTGAAGACCCCATTACCGAGTTGGTTCGTCGGGATGCGGTGTTCGCGAAGCTTGGCTTAAGTGACACCGATGTAGCTACGGTTGATCAAATAGTGATGATACTTACTAAATATCCAAAGTTAATGCAACGCCCCGTGGTGACGAGTGAAAATGTGGCAATAATCGGGCGCCCGAAAGACCGAATCACCAAACTTTTGGCCAGCCTTGGATAGTCCGGACTCGTGACCAGCCTTGGATAGTCCGGCGAAGCCTGAGGGCTAGTGTCTTTCTCCAAAATCCAGCACGAACTATTAAGCGAACGAACTGTTTTCACACTTCTCCAGTTTCTCATTTGCTGACGGTAGTGCAGCCCCGGCTAAGGTCAACGCCCCCGCCACTGGGGTGGACGTTTCTCGGCGAACGCAAGGGCACCTTCCCTGGCATCGTCGGTAGCGAGAACCGACTCGACCAACCCACGCTGGCGATCCCACGCTTCATCGGCAGGCCACGATCGCGCTTCGTTGATGATGCGTTTGGTCATCAGCACCCCCAACGGGCCGTTGCGCAGGATGGCCCGGGCCAACTCGAGCGCCCCGCCTAGGGCCTGCCCCGGAGCGCAAATGCGGTTGACGAGGCCCCAAGATCGAGCGTCGGCGGCACTGAAATGTTCGCCGGTCAGTGCGTACTCAAGGGCAATCTGTGCGGGGATTTTTTGGGGAAGTCGAATCAGTCCGCCTGAACCGGCAACGAGACCTCGGGTGACTTCGGGTATCCCAAACGTGGCGTCATTGGCGGCAACTACGAGATCGCAGGCCAACACAATCTCGCATCCTCCGGCGAGGGCAAACCCTTCGACGGCAGCAATGAGCGGCTTTTGCGGGGGCGCCTCGGTGAGCCCAACCAGTCCTCGGCCCTCAATCTCGGGGCGTTCACCGGTAACGAATGCTTTGAGGTCCATGCCCGAGCAAAAGGTTCCCCCTGCGCCGGTGAGGATCCCCACGGATATCGCTGGGTTGTTGTCGAGTTCGTCGAGTGCTGCAGCAATTCCCAGGGCGACGGCTCGGTTCACGGCGTTGCGTACTTTGGGCCGATTAATGGTGATGATGAGGATTCCATCCTGCTGTTCAACGAGAACGGGTGACTCGATGCTCATTGTGCGGTTTTCCTCGTTCTGTTCGTTGATTCGGCTGGGAGCGCTACTGGGCTAGTCGTTCCGCAGGTCGTTCCCACGCTCCGGTTGTGTGTCAACAGTACTGTTGAATTA
>JAYTWN010000416.1:0-3368 GCA_043743435.1 Acidimicrobiia bacterium | reverse complement strand
CCCATCTCCGCTTCGCTTCGAGCCCCGCCAGTGGCTTCTTTTCCAACCGGCAAGCCGGATTGGGAATCCGGTACTGAGCTGACGGGCCCCATCTCCGCTTCGCTTCGAGCCCCGCCAGCAGAAGCGGAAGTTGTGATTGATGAAGAGGATTCTGACGGGTTCGACACGGTGGATGAGTCTCCCGCTTCCGGTCAAGCTCCGCAAGCACCAAGAAATATCGAGGGGTTGAGCTGGCAAATTGCCTGGGTTTTCGATCCGGGAATGAAACTTGCGAATCAATAGTTGAGTCGAGGTGTAGAAAGTTTTCTGCAATCAACGCATCGGTTTCAGCGAACCCGCTGATTTCCGCAACGTTGATTGCCAAACGCAAGGAGTACCCACATGAGCACTGTCGCCCAAAAGTCACCCGCCGAAACCCCCGCTGAAACCCACGGCGAAACCCCTGCCGAAACCCACGGCGTTGCTTCCGAACTGCCGTTGCTGCCACTCACCACCGGCGTTGTGCTGCCGCACATGGTGGTTACGATCGCCCTGGAAACCGAGGAGTCACGCGCCGCCGCAGAGGCCGCCATGTCTACCGACCGTGAACTGCTCCTGGTTCCACGGATTGAGGGCCGTTTTGCCACCGTCGGCGTAGTTGCCCAGATCGAAACGGCTGGTGAGCTACCCACAGGTCAAAAAGCGCTGGTGGTTCGAGCCTTGCGTCGCGTTCGCCTTGGTGCAGCGATTGAATCGCCTCTCCCTGCCGGCCATCCTGGACAGGCCGCCATGTGGTTGCATGCGGCGACCATCGAGCCGGAATTGCTGACCGATGGCGTTCGGTCGTTGGCCCGTGAGTACCGCCAAACTGCCGAAGCGTTTCTGGAACGTCAAACTGCGGGCAGGTTGGCCTTTCAACTGATTGACGCCGATGACCCCTCTGCTTTAGCCGACGGGATTGTCTACTGGCCTGATCTGGAAGCCGAGCAGCGCATTGAACTGCTCGAAACTCCTGGCACTACCGCTCGATTGGAACTGGCCCTTGGATGGGTGCGCACGGCCATGGCTGAATCGGAGCTGCGGGAGAAGATCCGTGCCGACGTTGCTTCGGGCATGGAGAAGCAGCAACGTGAGTATTTGTTGCGTCAGCAGCTTTCGGCCATTCGCAAAGAACTGGGCGAAGACGGTGACGGTTCGTCAGCGGCAGAAACCTACCGAGCCAAGGCTGAAGCAGCGAACCTTCCGAGCGTGATTCGCGAAGCCGTCGACAAAGAAATCGACAAGTTGGAGCGACTCGGTGAACAGAATCCCGAGCAGGCTTACGTTCGCAACTGGCTCGATACCGTGCTCGATATTGCGTGGTCTACCCGGTCGATTGACCGCGTAGACATTGCCGCAGCGCGTGCCGTGCTCGATCATGACACCACCGGCCTCGCCGAAGGCAAGGAACGCATCCTGGAATGGTTGGCGGTTCGCGCGCTTCGGGAGCGTCAACGAATTGCTGAAGCCGGTCTTGCTGCGTCGATCGCCGATTCGGCCGATGTGGTGGCGTTTGACGCAACCATGGTGGACCCCTCGCTCACTGACTCTGAAACAGGCTCTGAAACAGGCTCTGAAACAGGGTCCGAAGCAGGCTCTGAAGCAGGCTCTGAAGCAGGCTCCGAAACAGGGTCTGGAACGGGGTCCGACCGTGCTGTCGCAGAGGCAAAACCATCGGAGAATGGTGCCTTCAAGCCTGTTGGACCAATCATTGGCACCGCCACTGGAACAATCACCACAACCGCCTCGCGCAAAGGTCAAGGCGCCATTATTGCCCTCGTTGGCCCTCCAGGCGTCGGCAAAACATCGCTCGGCGAATCGATTGCCCGAGCGCTGGACCGATCATTTGTACGCGTAGCACTTGGCGGTGTTCGCGATGAAGCGGAAATTCGTGGTCATCGGAGAACCTATGTAGGCGCGCAATCAGGGCGAATCGTACGCGCGCTGCGTGAAGCAAAAACCATGAACCCCGTCATCCTGCTTGACGAGATCGACAAACTGGCCACGGGCTGGAGTGGTGATCCCGCTGCTGCATTGTTAGAAGTACTCGACCCCGCGCAAAACCACACGTTCCGCGATCACTACCTCGAAGTAGACCTTGATTTGTCCGACGTCGTGTTCATTGCTACGGCTAACTCGCTCGAAACCATACCTGGACCGTTGCGTGATCGCCTCGAAATCATCAGCGTTGACGGATACACCGACGTCGAAAAGGTAGAAATCGTCCGCAATCACCTCCTAGCTCGACAACTTGTGGCTAATGGTCTGCGCGCAGATGATGTAACGCTGGGTGATGAAGCTATTCGGGCCATCGTTGAGGGCTACACCATGGAAGCTGGGGTTCGTGGCTTGGAGCGTCAAGTCGCCAAGCTACTGCGCAAGGTCGCCGTACAAATCGCCGGTGCTACCAACCCGGTTGCCGGTTCGCCTTCACCAGTGTTCGGAACGCACGTTGGTTCGCAAGCTGAAACTGAAGAACTCAGTGAGAGCAAGCTCGGGACTGCGATTGTGGTGGGAACGGCTGCAGACGTCATCCCGTTCCTGGGTCGTCCTCGTCGCACCCCGTCGACTATTGCTGATCGGCTTTCGCAGCCAGGCGTCGCCACTGGTTTGGCCGTTACCGGTGTTGGTGGTGATGTGTTGTTTGTGGAAGCCACCACCATGGCGCAATCAGGAACCGATGTTGGTGTGACGGTGACAGGGCAACTTGGCGACGTCATGCAAGAGTCTGCACAAATCGCCTTGAGCTACGTACGTGCCAACGCAGAGGCGCTCGGTGTTACGGCGGATTCCTTCACCGGACGAAAGATCCACATTCACTTTCCTGCGGGTGCTACCCCAAAGGATGGCCCATCGGCTGGTATCACCATGACGACAGCATTGGTAAGTTTGCTTACGGGTAGAACCGTTCGTGACGACGTGGCCATGACCGGTGAAGTCACGCTGCAGGGTCAAGTTCTCCCTATCGGTGGAGTGAAGCAAAAGCTGCTCGCTGCTCATCGAGCCGGAGTGAAAACGGTGATCATCCCCAAGCAAAACGAAGTGGATCTCGACGATGTTCCTGCCGGCCTCCTTGCTGAGCTTGAGGTATTCCCCGTGGCCCATGTCCGCGAAGTCCTCGCCATTGCCTTGAGCGCAAAAACCCCATAGGCCCGGGGCGAGACGTTGGCTTTTGACCCTCCCGATTCCTGAGCAGAAAACGAAAACAAAAACGCCGGTGAGCAGAGGATTTCCTCCGCTCACCGGCGTTTGTCTGTTCTTTTGTTCGGTTATTCGTTCATGTGTGAACTTACCTAATGATTCGGTACTTCACGCAGACCCGGGTCTTAATCTTTTTCTTGCCTACCTTG
>JAYTWN010000415.1:0-4070 GCA_043743435.1 Acidimicrobiia bacterium | reverse complement strand
CGCGAAACCTAAGCCAACGTTGGTAGCACGATCCTCCACGAACGGTGCCCAGGTGTTCCACTCTTCAAGAATTTCAGGACCACTGTTATCGGCGCGCTTGGCAATGTGTGCGGCAGTCCACGGTTCGGTGGTTACGCCTTCGAGATTGCCGTTGATACCGTCGTCCACTATGCCAGCAAGGTGAGCCAGCGTTTCGCGAATTGTCCAATCAGGGCAATGCGGGGTCTTGCGCTCCCATTGCTCGGCGCTCAGCCCGGTGCAAAGCTCGGTGACTCGCTCGCGCAGCTCACGATAGGCCTGTCCAACATCGGGGCTGCCAATATGAAAGATCTCGGTCATTGCTCAACACTATCCACGCAGGTGGCGTTTGCGAATCTACGCCTCCTTAGTCTTGCGTGGGGTGAAAAGGGCGAGGATGCAACCAAAGCCCATGAGCAGGAGGGCAAACGGAACCTGGGTCACGTTGTTCGAACCAATGAGAGCCAGATGTCACAACGCTCAGAGGAGAGAGCCGCGAGCGGAGGCAGGGGCAGGGGCAGGGGCGTGAGCCTGGATCAACCTCGTGCGATGTTGCGCTCTTTCAGTTTTGCTGTTGTGCGTTCGTGTCCAGGTTGTGACCGCAGCGCGCAAGGTTCGACTCGTTTGGGGTGGGCTTCTTCGCATAGCCTCAACGCCCGTGACGACACCTTCAACTTCGGCAAGTACTGGATCGATCAACGGCGTGCCCGTGAACCCGGTGGGGTTGGGCTGCATGTCGCTCAGTTGGGCCTATGGAACGCCGCCCTCGGTTGAGGATGGGGCGAAATTGCTGCATCGGGCCCTCGACCTTGGTTACAACCACCTCGATACCGCGCGCATCTATGGCGTTGGAGCGAATGAGGATCTGATCGGTAGGACTCTAAATGGCCGACGAAATGAGTTCTTATTGGCGTCCAAAACCGGGATCATTGTTGAGGGCAAAGATCGACGCATTGATTGCCGGCCCGAGACCATCAAAGCGGCCTGTGAAGAGAGCCTTTCCAAACTACAAACAGACCATATAGATCTTTACTATCTCCACCGTCGCGACTTCAAGACCCCGATTGAGGAATCCATAGGTGCACTTAGCGAGCTGGTGGCTGCGGGAAAGATTCGCAGCATTGGCCTTTCGGAAATGTCATCGGAAACGCTGCGCGCTGCCCATGCCATTCATCCCATTGCCGCCATGCAAACCGAGTACTCGTTGACGACGCGTAATCCCGAGATTTCTGTACTAGAAACGTGCCGCGAATTGGGTGTCACGTTCGTGGCGTTTTCACCCGTTTCGCGTGGAATTTTGGCCAACGGACTGCGTGACCCCCAAGCCCTTCCCGACACCGATATGCGCAAAACCTGGCCGCGCTATGTCGGCGAAAACTGGACGAAGAATCTTTCGCTTATTGACTCGTTCAATGCCATTGCCGACGAGGTTGGCGTAACCCCCGCACAGCTTTCACTTGGTTGGGTTCTGGCTCAGGGCGAACATGTTGTGGTCATCCCAGGTACAGCTCGGATTGACCATCTCGAAGAAAACATGGCCCGCTCTGATTGGCGTCCGTCGGCCGAGTTGTGTGCCCGCCTCGATGCCCTGATCAACCGCCACACCATCGCCGGCTCCCGTTACCCCTCAGCCCAACAAGCCACCATCGACACGGAAGAATTCGCGGATTGATTCTCCGTTGTCTGAGGTAACGGCTGAGGTCAAGTCTGAGGCTAGAGGGCTCTGCGGACATAGTCATCAAACAGCGGGACGGTGAAGGCGATTTCTCCTCGACGGGGCGAATAGCAAAGCCCTTTTTTGATGAGAGATTCTCGAACGCTCCCGACCTTTTGCGCGTCAACTAAAGGGCAGGGATGATTTTCCCTTACGGGAAGGCTTTGCGGCGTCTACCGAAACGATCTTGCTCGGTCATTCGGGGCAAACGGGAGAAAGCGCCCCCGGCCGCTTGGCTACCCGGTTACCCATATGAGGCGAATTCGGTTTGTTCAGGCACCATGGCGATCGAATCCAACGAAACGCAACGGCTGCCGACGTTGATGCTGCGTCGTGCTGGCCCAAAACGTTCAGCGGCCCGGGGGCTTTCGATGTTGATGACCACAGGTCCAGTGGGAAGGCCAGCGACGCAGAATCGTCCGGAACGATCGGCGGTGGCCTGGAACCAATTGGTGCGGCCGCGAATAGTCAAGACTGCCCCAGCCAAACCGGTTTCGCCAGCATCAAAACGGCCGTTGGCGTTCCCGTCGACAAACGTGGAGCCTTTGACCTGACAGTCATTCACGGAACCAGAGTTACTTGTCGTGGTTAGCGCCGCTTCTGCCTCATCGGTCCCAAAAAGCTCTCCCGCAGGAGCGGCTCCCAGTGTCATGACTGCACCGACACAGAGCAATAATGGAATCGCCCGACGATGAAGGCGACGGTTTCGGGTGCGGGCCATGAAGTTGCTCCTGTGTGAATCGAGGTTCACAACTGCCATCGGCCACCACCAAGCCATGCTTTAGTGCGAATTCGCAAAATTCCCGAAGGTACGTGAAGAACTGCAATCGTTCGGCGAGGAGGGCGTGGGTGCAAGAAGCGGTTCAGGTCTTGGTCTAGGAATCGCAATACTCTGGCGGTCGGACCAGGTTGTTCACGAAGCAAACCCCCTCGAAGAACGGCTTCTTCGTCGTATTGGGTCGCGTTAGAACTTGGGCCGAGACCCGTAGCTTGCAATCTTTGGCGATCTGGTGCATGATTTCACCCGTGAATGCGCAAACCAACATCGTGGCCATTCTCGTAGTAGTAGTTATTTAGCGCACGCCGCTCACATACGCCGCGTGCGCCTCTCCAACCTCTGGTCACTAGACCGGAGGTTTTTTGTTTTCCCGCACAAAGAAGTCTGATCGCCAGCAACACCCAACACGAGCAACGCAACCGCTTCGCCCTGAACACCAGCAGAACCTGAAGAAGATGGCTCAACGCCGGCGGTCCCCGTCAGCACAAAAGCCGGAAACCTCAACAAGTAGCAACCGTTAACCGCACGACCGAAACCAACGAAACCCCATCAAGGCGCAACCTTTGCGCTGCCCACAAGGAGTCACCATGGAGCTCACCGGAGCCCAAGCATTGATCAAGAGCCTCGAGATGGTTGGAACCGAAGTGATCTTCGGTCTGCCTGGCGGCTGCATTCTGCCCGCGTATGACCCGTTGCTCGAGTCGCCAATTCGTCACATCCTCGTGCGTCACGAGCAGGGTGCGGGCCATATGGCTGAGGGCTATGCCCATGTCACCGGACGCCCCGGTGTTGCGCTCGTAACCTCGGGCCCCGCCGCTACGAACTTGGTGACGCCACTGTGCGATGCCTACATGGACTCGATTCCTATGGTGGCCATCACCGGCCAGGTTCCCACGGGAGCCATTGGCACCGATGCGTTTCAGGAGTGCGACACCGTTGGTATCACCCGTTCGGTGACGAAGCACAACGAACTTGTTATGCGCGCACAGGACCTTCCGCGGATTGTGGCTGAGGCGTTTCATATCGCCACCACTGGCCGTCCGGGACCGGTTCTGATTGACGTTCCAAAAGACGTGTTGATGAACACGATGGAATGGTATTGGCCCGACGCGGTTGACCTTGCTGGTTACCGTCCCAATGCCTATGCCGATCCTGCTTCGATCAAGCGTGCGGCAGAGATGATTTTGGCTTCGGCTCGTCCGGTCCTCTACGTGGGTGGTGGCGTGTTGAAGGCCCGTGCGGCTGTTGAACTTCGCGAACTCGCCGAGCTGTGCGACATCCATGTAGTAACCACACTTATGGCTCGTGGCGCTTTCCCCGACAACCATCCCCTCGCCCTTGGTATGCCTGGCATGCACGGCAACTACACAGCTATTACGTCGATGCAGCAGAGCGATTTGCTCATCAACCTCGGCGCCCGTTTCGACGACCGTGTTACCGGCAAGCTCTCCGGCTTCGCCCCGAACTCCAAAATCATCCATGCCGACATTGACCCGGCCGAGCTTGGCAAGGTTCGTACTCCCGATGTTTCGCTCATCGGCGACGCTCGACTGACCATCA
>JAYTWN010000414.1:0-5784 GCA_043743435.1 Acidimicrobiia bacterium | reverse complement strand
AAGCAATTGTCCACAGGCATTCGCTCGAAAGTGGCCGCCGTTTCTGTCCCAAAGGAGCCTACTTTTCGACCCTTGGAGAAAGACACCAGCCACCTAGGGATTGTTCGAGCCGGAGGGCCAACGAGGTGCCTCCGGCTAGCGAACGTTCCGTTTGACTGGCTACAGCCGACGAAGAACCGTAACGACCTTGCCGTAGATCTTCACATCTGCCAGGGGGAACTTCATAGGTTCAAGCCGCGGGTTGTGAGGAGTCAGGGTGATTTCACTGCCCTTTTTGGAATACGTTTTCACCGTGGCCTCATCGCCTGGAATCCCCGCCACGATGATCTCGCCGTTGCGTACGTTGGTACTTTCGTTCACCACAACGAAATCTCCGTCAAGAATTCCGGCGTTGATCATCGAATCTCCTCGAACCCGCAACATGAAGAGGTTGCCGTCGCCCGTGAAGTCTTCGGGTAGAGGAAGGATTTCTTCAACGTTCTCTTCGCTCAAGACGCCCGTTCCTGCAGCGACATCGCCGACTAGGGGTACGTGGCGAACCGGGCGACGCTCCGCTTGGGATCCCGTGGTGGGGTCGTAGCGAACTTCGATGGCACGGGGTTTTGTTGGGTCACGCCGCAGATAACCCAGTCGTTGCAGCGTGTCGAGGTGACTGTGCACGGTGGATGACGACGAAAGCCCCACAACCTCTCCGATTTCACGGACCGATGGTGGATAGCCGCGATCCTTGAGTGACTGCTCGATGCAGGCGAGGATTTGAAGTTGACGTTCGGTGAGGGTGTCGCTCATGACTGCCTCCGCAGGTTGGTTATCCAGGCTCAACGGCCACAAGGAAATCCTCATAAACTTCGCTGCGCTGGTGGATTGGAGTGGTTCGGTACTACGATGCCGATCAGGCTGAACGACCAACGCAAAGGCGAGAAACACCAGCTCGTAACCTATTTTCATAGATCAAAACCGATGAATGGCACTCACTTTTGGGAGTCGAACGACTGTTCGGTGAGATGAACATACCTGCTTGAAAAGAAAAAGGCAAACATCTGTTCGGGAAATTCCTTGACAGCGAACGCTCGTTCGGCGAACATGTGTTCATGACCACGAACGCTCGTTCGATGACTTCCCCAGTCTCGACCTCCGCTAACCAGTTTCAAACCGTCCGCTCGCAGAACGGGGATTCTTTTCAACACGCCCGCGACCGTCGAACATCGTCGCAATGGTGGGAACGTCCACCCACAAGCCCCGGTTCAGTCCATGTCTCGCTGCGGGCCGATCGCACCCAGGATTCACCTTCTCAAGTTCGAGTTGGCGCAATCGCCCTCCATCTGACTGGTCCAGATCGCACGCAGGGTGTTTCGGATGTACGAACCGGTGCTCCGGCGACACTAAACCGGCGGTCCGGTGGCCAACAGACATCATCAAGGGCTCGCGTTGGAGCGATTACCGGGATCGTGCTGGCAGTATTTGTCGGCGGATTCGGTATCGCCAATGCATCCTCCTCCTCCTCCTCCTCTTCCTCCTCCTCTTCCTCGAAAGGAGAGCTTCGGAGCTATCTTGTCCGTCCTGGCGATTCGTTTTGGTCGGTAGCACGCTCAGTTCAGTCGAAAGGCGACCTTCGTCCACTCGTTGCTGACCTGATCGAAGCCCATGGCTCAAACGTTTTGCAGGTAGGAGACCTCGTTGCGTTGCCTGCCGGTTAGCGAAATGTTGGAGCACGATATGGAACGATCACGGGACCCGGCTCGGTTTGCCTTTTCGCTGAGGTTGGAGCTGCACCATTTCCTCTGTCGGTCAACAGCAGGGGAAATGATGGCGGACTAAAGGTGGAATGTCCGTTGGCGGTAGGGAATTCCTGCGGAAATCTCGCGAAAAGCGACCTTAGCGAAACGCACTAACGTCTAAAAGGTGCGGTGTCCCTGGTGCTCAAGTGTCGACGACAAGGTGGTCGATTCCCGTGCTGCGGATGACGGGTCGGCCATCCGTCGTCGAAGGGAATGCCTCGCCTGCAATCGGCGATTCACGTCGTTCGAACGCATTGAAGAGGTCGCCCTTGTTGTTGTGAAGCGAAACGGGGCCCGCGAGCCCTTCGATCGTTTCAAGGTTCTGGCTGGTCTGCGCTCTGCCACAAAGAACCTTGGCCTCGATGTGGCCCAGTTGGATCATCTCGCCGCTGAGGTTGAAGAAGAACTCCGCGTTGGCGGACCCGAGGTCAGCTCGCAGCACATTGGTGTCGTGGTCTTGGAGCATCTGAAGCCTCTTGATGGCGTTGCGTATCTCCGGTTCGCTTCCGTATACAAGAACTTCACCGATCCAGCAGATTTCGCACGAGAAGCGAGTTTGCTCACGAAGTCCACGGCGCCCAAGCCGCGGCGAGAATAATCCCAACTCCTCTCGGCATTCGAGAAAAGTTTTAGGAAAGTTTTTCACAGCGTTCTTGGCGGAAACTTCCAGTTGGCGTTGGCGAAAATGTGAGCGCTAACCGGTTGTTGCAATCACAACTTTGCACTGATAGCGGCTTTTTGTGGGCTCATGCCCACTGCCAATGGGCTTTCCCCTGTTTATCCACATGGACCGACCGCTAGTTCTCCACAAGTTGGCTTTTGTAGCCTCAGTCTTCGCGTTGAAGCCGTGTCTTCGAGGAGCATCCTTCTACTTCCAAAATTCTTGTCATACCCACCCAATAAGCTTGACAAGCTCGTAGTTACAGGCTTGTATTTATACCGTTATCTGGTGGGTGCGTGTCAACCTTCCACAACATATTGTGTCTGTAGGGCAAATTCGTCAGACGCTTAGGCATCGAAACACTGACGAACCGGTCGACCGGGGAAACGCCCCCAAAGGGCCGGCTACATCAAGCAGCACAATCAGGTAGTCAAGACCTCGCACCGAAAATTCAGACCGTACTCAGCCCCAAACTCAGCTCCAAACAACGCGTTGAAGACGCACCTTACGAAAGGGCCACCAATGGCTATTGCACCGGAACGAACCGGAATCGGAATCAGGCGGAAGTTCACCACGGAGGGAGTGCATCCCTACGATGAGGTGGCCTGGGAACGCCGCGATAGTCGCATCGCCAACTGGAAGACCCAAGAGATTACCTTTGAGCAACTCGGTGTTGAAGTGCCCGCTGACTTCAGTGTCAATGCCACCAATATCTTGGCGCAGAAGTACTTCCGCGGGACCATGGGCACCGATGAGCGCGAATGGTCGCTACGCCAAGTTGCCGATCGTGTGGTCGACACCATCATGAATTGGGGCGTGAACGGCGGCTACTTCGTCGACAAGGCCGAAGCAGAAACGTTCAATGCTGAACTCAAGCACCTCATCATCAACCAAAAGGCGGCGTTTAACTCACCTGTTTGGTTCAACATTGGAGTCAAGGGGGTCCCACAACAGGGGAGTGCATGCTTCATCCTTGAAGTTGACGACAAAATGGACTCCATCCTCAACTGGTACAAAGAAGAAGGCACCATCTTCAAAGGTGGCTCCGGAGCTGGAATCAACCTTTCCAAAATTCGATCGTCCAAGGAACTGCTCAAGGGCGGCGGAACGGCATCGGGCCCCGTCAGCTTCATGCGCGGTGCTGACTCGTCGGCGGGAACTATTAAGTCCGGCGGCAAAACTCGGCGCGCCGCCAAGATGGTCATCCTCAACGCCGATCACCCAGACATTGTTGAGTTCATCGAATGCAAGGTGCTCGAAGAACGTAAAGCCCGTGTTCTTCGAGATAACGGCTTCGACATGGACCTCGATGGTAAAGATTCCTTCAGCATCCAGTACCAAAACGCCAACAACTCCATGCGTGTTTCCGATGTGTTCATGCAAGCTGTTGTTGATGACACGGATTGGGCGCTCCATGCGGTAACCGATGGGTCGGTTGTAGAGACCGTTCGTGCCCGTGACCTCATGCGCAAGTTTGCTGAAGCTGCGTGGGAATGTGCCGATCCCGGCATGCAATACGACACCACTATCAATAGCTGGCACACCTCGTCGAACACGGCCCGCATCAACGGATCGAATCCGTGCAGCGAGTATATGCATATCGACAACTCAGCTTGCAACCTGGCCAGTATCAATCTGCTCAAGTTCCTCGCTACCGACGGTGCAGTCGACACGTTTGATGTTGATGGTTACATGGCCGCCATCGAGTGCTTGTTCACTGCGCAGGAAATCATCGTTGGCAACGCCGACTACCCAACCGCGAAAATCGGCGAAAACAGCCGTCGGTTCCGTCAGCTCGGCCTTGGTTACGCCAACCTCGGTGCCCTGCTTATGGCCTTAGGTCACGGTTACGATTCCGATGAGGGCCGTGCCCTTGCCGGAGCCCTTACTGCGTTGATGACCGGCCACGCCTATGCCACTAGCGCTCGTATCGCTATGCGCATGGGACCTTTCGCTGGCTATCTGGAAAACCGTGAGCCCATGAACAAGGTGCTCAACCAGCACCGGGCGGCAGTCAACGCCATTAACGAAGATCTTGTGCCCCTTGACCTGCTCGATGCTGCTCGTGAATCATGGGACAACGCCTGTGAATTGGCGCAAACCTACGGTGTTCGTAACGCTCAGGCCACCGTGCTTGCCCCAACCGGAACTATTGGCTTGCTGATGGACTGTGACACCACCGGTGTTGAGCCCGACCTTGGTTTGGTCAAGTTCAAGAAGCTCGTCGGTGGCGGCTCCATGACGATTGTGAACCAAACCATCCCGCGTGCTTTGCGTCGTCTTGGCTACGAGGCGCCTATCGTCGAAAGCATCATCGCTTATATCGACGAGAACAAGTCCCTCATTGGCTGCCCCGATCTGCGGGTCGAGCACCTCAACGTGTTTGCCTGCTCCATGGGCGACAACGTGATCCACTACATGGGTCACGTTTCCATGATGGCCGCCATTCAGCCCTTCATTTCTGGTGCGATTTCCAAAACGGTAAACATGCCGGAGACGGCCACCGTTGAAGAAATCGAACAGCTCCACATTGATGCCTGGAAGATGGGTATCAAGGCCATTGCTATCTACCGTGACAACTGCAAGGTTGCTCAGCCTCTGGCCACGGCCAAGAAGGACGGTTCGGAGAAGCTTGCTCATGGTTCTGTCGCCACAGTGGTTGAGACCATCGTTGACCCAACCTTGACGGCAAAAATTGCGGAACTGGAAAAGGCTTTGGCCTCAACCACTACCGTGATCCGCCAGCCACAGCGTGAGCGTTTACCTCGGCGTCGTCGGTCGAACACTTTCGCTTTCCGAGTTGCCGATTGCAAGGGTGACATCCACGTTGGGGAATACCCTGATGGCCGACCGGGTGAGATCTTTATCAACGTGTCGAAGCAGGGGTCAACCCTTGCCGGCATCATGGATGCCTTCTCGATCTCGATTTCGCTGGGCCTGCAGCACGGTGTTCCGTTGGCAACGTATGTGAGCAAGTACGTGAACCAGCGTTTCGAGCCGGCTGGCATGACCGATGATCCTGATCTTCGGATTGCAACTTCGTTGATTGACTACATCTTCCGTCGCTTGGCGCTCGATTATCTACCGTTAGATGTTCGCCAAGAACTTGGCGTGTTGTCGAGCAGCGAGCGCATCCAGCCCACATTGCCTGGTGTGGAAGAGGCTGTCACTCGAACGACGGGTATGCCCGAATCTGGCACGACGTCATCATCGGCCGCGGTTGAGGCACAAACTCTTAACCTCACCCCGAAGCCAGTTATCGCTCCGAAACCGGCAACGCTTTCCCGCCAACGTCCGGCCGACGCACCGTTTTGTTACTCCTGCGGCAATGAAATGAATCGCGCC
>JAYTWN010000413.1:0-3784 GCA_043743435.1 Acidimicrobiia bacterium | reverse complement strand
AAGCAATTGTCCACAGGCATTCGCTCGAAAGTGGCCGCCGTTTCTGTCCCAAAGGAGCCTACTTTTCGACCCTTGGAGAAAGACACCAGCCACCTAGGGTGATCGTTCGTGTCGGGCGGAAATGCATTGGTCGGTGAGCGACGGGAGTTGGTGGGCGATGCTCTAGCCAGAAAGACCTTCCTGCTTGATAGTGCCCGTTCCAGCATGGCTGGGGTTGTCGAAGCCTTTGCTCGGACGTTTTTCTTGCTGATTGCTCTCAAAGCATTCAACGCACCCAAAATCGACAAATCCCTTATCGCCTGCGCCGGCGGACTTGGGATGTTGGCCAGCCCGTTACTGGTTTCCGTCGTCATGCGGGGTCGTTGGAGGGTAAGTCACGCGGCCTCGATCATCGTGGCTAGCGGCGGTGCACTGCTGGTCTTTCCACTGCTGTTTCACAACCTCTATGTATACGTAGCATGTGCAATGGGGGCTATCGCGGTTGGCGATGGAATTGCCGTTTTGATGGCCCCAATTCATGCCGCAAATTATCCTGCGGGCCGACGTGGAAAGTATGTGAGCGGATCATTAATGGTTCGGGTGCTTTCAGCGGCAATTGCCGGTTACATCATCGGTGGGATTCTCAAAGGCGACATGGGTCGCTGGCCACTCGTGGTTGGATTCGCCCTGGCCACCTTGCTAGCGCAGGCGCTACTCCTTTGGCGGATACCTTCGCCCGTCCTCGCGCTACAGCCCACCGATCATTCGGCAGCTCGTCGACGTTGGAACCTGGTGCGCGATGATGCCATCTTGCGCAACGTGTTGATCTCGTGGATGTTTATGGGCGTCGGTAACTTGATGACCATTCCGCTGCGGGTCGAGTATCTCTCCAAGACTTCCTATGGGATCAGCGCCAACGCGGCAAAGATCGCCATGCTGACGGTGACGGTGCCCGCCATTGTCCGGTTGTTTCTCACGCCGGGGTTTGGTTGGATCTTTGATCGGGTGGATTTCTTCACCGTGCGCATCCTGGTGAATCTTGCCTTCGCCGTGAGCATTGCGTCCTTCTTTGCCGGAACTTCCGACGCTTCGTTGTACTTCGGTGCCGTCACCTTTGGTATCGGTATCGCTGGTGGTGACGTGCTTTGGTCGCTGTGGACCACGAAATTTGCCCCGCCCGACAAAGTGGCCGACTACATGTCGATCCACACCTTCACCACCGGCATCCGTGGAACCGCGGCACCGTTCCTGGCCTTCTGGCTCGTCGGCTCCTACTCACCCCGACTTGTGGGATTCCTGTGTGCTGGACTCACGTTCGTAGGCTCAGCGTTTATCCTGCCCGAAGCCCTACGGCACCGCAGAACTACGCGCCTCAGCGACGGACTCGGCGAAGTCCCACTAACCGCACTTGACTAATCCCCGAGCCCTGAGTCAGGGTAAAAGCTAAACGCGGGCTCCAGCCAGAATGGTCGCAGCTTCCTCCGGTGGCATCACGTTGATCATCACGCCCGTACCAAGCTCAAAGCCCGCACGAGTAGTCACCTTCGGGTACACGTGCGCATGCCAGTGGAACACGCCTTGTCCGCGGTACGGAGCGGAATGGAACACCACGTTGTAGGCCACATCACCCAAAGCCGCACGGAGATTGGCCAAACCATGACGCAAGCCAATGCCGACGGAGGTGAGATCGTCTTGCTCTGCTGTGTGTAGATGACCACCATGGTTACGAGGGATGGCCAACATCTCAAAGGGCGTACCACTCCAGTAGGGGCACAACACCATTACATGTTCGTTGACATAGACAATGCGAGCACCTGCATCAAGTTCCGCTTCGATGGTGGTGCACAGCAGACAGGCGCCTGAGAAACGTTCGAAACCTGATTGCTCGTTTTGGATCTCGCCCGGCACAAACGGCAAACCAAGTAACTGGCCATGAGGGTGCGCAAGCGAGGCACCAGCTTCGCGCCCGTAGTTGACGATGGCTTGGCTGTAACGAAGCTCCGGTTGATTGGAATGGGCCTCAGCTCGAGCGGCAATCGCCGACATAACCATGCGAGCCTGATCATCAGTGAGATCAGCCCACGAGGCATTGTGATCGGGATGGACGACGAGAACTTCGTGGCACCCGGAAGCATCAGCCTGGGTGAAAATCGGCCCTAAGTGCTCTACCACCATGGGGTCGCGGCCCTCAAAAGCCGGATACAAATTTGGAACAACGAGTACTTGCCAAGAACCATCGGGACCAGGAGTAACCAGCATCGGCGGTTCGGATTCTGCCTGACCAGGACAAAACGGACAGGGACGTCCACCCTCGGGCTCAACGGTCACCGTGCGCGACGCAAACTCATTCGGTCGTTGACGACGCTCGGCATTAATTGCAACCCAACGGCCGGTAAGAGGATCGAGTCGAAGCTGGCTCATGTCGTGGAAAACCAATCAGATTGAAGAACTAATTCACCCATGAGACTACCGCCCACATTGGCTTTTGGTGCGCAACCAATTGTTTTCGTGTCCTGTGCGAGGGTGCGCCGATGTGGCTTGCCGGTCGGATGAGGGACCATCCGTCCGGGTGGCGAAGTCGGCCCGGTGGCTTTTGATGAAGGTGCTTTTTGCCGAGTCAAAGCCTTCTACCGAAGCATACGTTCACCGAATTCGACGGTAGATGGCCCAGCCCGAAGTCGACGTCTGCACCACCTTGAACTGCGTCGAAATAGTCGCCCAGACGCCGGCAGCTTCAGCTTCCAAACTTAGGGGCAGTAACAGGTACTCCACCCGGGCCGCCCGCCTGGCCAGATCAACGCCACCAGACTCGTCGTCGGGAAGGTTCCAGTATGAGTCCTTAAACGGGACCGGATACTGGTAGGCCTCTCGTCGGTGAGAAAGATATGCGACTACTCGATAGTCTGCGGCGACCACCACATTGTCGGGAACCAAGTTGACTAGGGCCATGGTTGCGTCGAAATTGGGATTGCCACGGGACCATGGATTGGCGTTTCGCGATGCCGACATTGGACCCCACAAATACCCGACCCACACCGATAGTGCCAGGGTGAGCACGGCAAGTTTTGGAACGTACGCACGGAAGCGCTGTGAGCTCAGTCCGAAAGCCGCGGCGATGGCTAAACCCGGGATAATGATCCCCGAGTAGTGATAGTGAGCATTGTGTTGATAGTAAAACGTCGAAACCATGTTTGACGCAAACACCACCAGGCTCCCCATCAGGGCCGGCACTGAACGCTTCCAAGCAAAAAGCGCAACAAGGCCAAGCGGGAAAACTAACTGCCACGAATACCAGGGGCGGCCATCGGTCAAAAAATAAGCCCACACATTGCCCGGACGTTTCAACGTTTCCATGATGGAACCTTTTGGACCACCGAAAGGGATTCGCCAGCTGTTCAACGATCCAACACCGTTCATGACCCGCAAAAGGATCAAAGTGGCGACCGTCCACAACAACGAACCCGCTGCCACCCCGTAGCCAACCTTTTTGTTGTGTTTACGAGCGCAATACAAGCCCAATGGAATGACCACCAAACACATATCTTCTTTCGTGGCGGCAACCCAGGCGCAGGCAAAGATGAACCAGCGCCAGCGGCTGTTGACGAGGGCCCACCAAGCTGTGGCTAAACCCAAAATGGCCAGGGAGTCTGGGTGAAAGTTCTCAGCGCCTGTCCAGGCCACAACAGGATTAACCAGGTAAGAAAGTGCGACTGCCGCCGCAATCCAACCCCGCCCATGGAGGATCTTTTTAGCCGCTCCGTAAATCGGGATGGCCGCCAAGGTGATCGAGGCGGTTTGCGCTCCG
>JAYTWN010000412.1:0-3707 GCA_043743435.1 Acidimicrobiia bacterium | reverse complement strand
TGGAAAGTGGAAAGTGGTACCCACACAGCTGATTCGCAAGCGAAGACGACGTACCGCCAGAACGGTGAACCCCCACCAATGAACAACCATCAGTGGATGTGGCGCTCCTAGCTTCGGTCGGCCTTGGAGCCTCGGCCGCCGGTCAAAAGCTGGAGCACTTGATTTCTCCAAATCACAATACTAAGCGGCCTCCTTCCGGGGATGACTGGATACGACTACTGTGCCGGTCCGACGCTCGATGATGGTGATTGTTCCGTTGGCGTGTGTTGGATCCCGGCGATGCCTTTGCAGCCCAGTTCGGCCGACCTTTGGAGGCGACAGGATCTGGCGGCTTTACCTAACCAAATGACGTGGAAGCAGCCCCGGAAAAGCACGAAGTACGGGAACTTCTCTGACCCAGTACCCTCGTCAACTTGATCGTTGTTGGACCAGATAATTCATCGCTCACAAAAATTGTCATACCCCTCTTGGCATCATGTGCTCCCAACCACCTAGGAGGAATGATGTCCGTTTGTTCGTTGTGCAATTTGGAGATGCGTGAAAAGGTTTCGTGTGTTTCAACGTCGGTGTTAACCAACTCGGGGGTCTGCGTTCCCGTCCGTTACGGGGAAGAGCGAAAGTTTCCCATGAAGTCGCCCAACTGTGGTGATTGTGGAGCACCGAGGGGCGGCTTTCATCACCGAGGCTGTGATCTTGAGCGTTGTCCGCGCTGTACAGGGCAGCTGATTTCGTGCGGCTGTGACGAAACAGAACTTCGCCCAGAAGATCTTGAGGTTGGGCCCGATGAGGAGGCCGATTACCTTGACTACCTCACGAACTATGCACCTAGCGGGTCCTTTGTTGCCGGACAGCTCAACGTCGACGATGGAGATTTCTATGAAGAGCAGGCAGAGGAGGAAAACCGATGCGTCGATCTGTACCTGCACCCAGACCAGGCACTCGACCTCTTGCACAACGCCTTGAATCTCACGGAAGAACCCGCCGAACGTTCTCGTATCGTTCGCATGATCCATGGGGACGTGGCGGGAGACGTGATTAGAGTGTGCTTTTTCCGAGCCTCACCGCGTGAGTTCTACCCGAGTATTCCGAGCATGTCGGCCTATTCACGGTGGCGAGCCCCGTTTGATCCCGTGCAATCTCGGCTGGATCAACTTGCGGCGCAGGTAGGAGGACACGGCGCACTTTCCGAACTTGATGCCGTGCCCGTAACCGAGGAAGTGTTCGATTGTAAGAGTTTTCCCGATGACATTGGCGCGATGCTTGCTTCGGTTATCGATGAACTCATTCGGGTTTGTGCGCTGGCTTGGCCGGGGTCAGTTGGACTGGAACTGCAGATTGCTTGCCAACGATTTTTAGGCAACCTTGCTTCATCCGATGTTGGCATTGTTCGCAAAATTGAGAACCCAGCGAAGCTTGCCGGAGCGATTTGTTGGTTGGTCGGTCGGGCTAACAACTGTGTTCGTAGTCGAGGGCAAATAACGGCAGCGTCATTGGCGAAAATGTTTGGACTGCCGTCGAGTCCTTCGGACCTTGGAGGGAGGCTCAAACGAGTACTGGTTAACTATGAATGGGGCGATCCTTACAACGACACAAGCCTCAAATCCGCGCGATATCTCATTAGTTCCGTTCGCGAAACTATTGAGACCGAAAGGGATGCTTTGATGCACCAAAGAGTGCTCGATGCCAAGACCTGCTGATGGAAAGGCTGGGTCCACCGGAAGCTCTCCGGTCTCGAGAACCAAATTGGGTGCTCGTGCAGCAGACTTCCCTTGTGCCTTCGAGGCGGTGGTGGCCGACGCGGTCGCAGCGCAACAGTCTATGTTCCGGGTTGGCTACTTTCATACGTGGGCATAGGTTTAGGTCCTTTCGGCAGAGGGAAAGTAGTGAGCCGAGGGAATGTGGTCGGCTGAGGGAAAGTAGGAGCCCAGCATTGGGCATCGATTCCTGCGCTACGGACGGGCGCTCGAGGCGCCAGCCAAAACGGCGAGGAATTCTTCGCGGTCGGGGCCGAGTTTTGGTGCGGGGGGACGTTGGTCTTTTTGGGCGTGAGCGGTCATCGATCCCTCTAAAACCTTTGGGTTGGCCATGAGTGCGTCGGTTGAATCGAGCATGTTGAAGGCCCGGAAGAAGGCTCGGAACACGTCGGGATCGGTGCGGGTGGCGGGAATCAAGCCGTTGAGAATGAAGTCACGGGTGATCACTGCGGCTGGGTCTGGCTAGGTGCCGTCGTGCATCGCGGCGTGGAGTTTCATACGATCAGCGTCTTGTCGCACGGCTAGCGCGTAGTGCGGTTCTAAGTCTGCGCGCAGAGCAGTATCCATGGCGTGGGCGACGCCAATGCGATCGCGGCCGTGGGCAACGAGTGCTTCGGAAAGTGCAGCGGCGGCGATTCCGGCTTGTGAGCAACCTTTGCCGTACCACGGGTTGGTGGCCACCGCGGCGTCACCCAAAACGACGAGTCCGGTTACCACTGGTTGACCGTCGACCACGAAGCGCCGGATGCGATTGCGCAAGCGCGCCATGGATTCCACGCCGGTGATGGGTTCGGCGAGACCTTCGGTCGTCCACGGAGCAAGCGGCGTAAGGGTTCGTATGCCCGCTTCCCATGCGGCAGGCTCAGTCATCGACATCAGTTCGCGATCGTTGGTCGGCACACCGAAGGTAATGGAGAACGTGTTGTTGTCGCCGTAGAAACCAGCGAACGCGGTGTAACCAAGATCTCCGCCTGCCCCGTCTTTGCTGAGGACTGGAAGTTCTTGACCTTCGTTGAGTCGATAGAAACGGGACAGGTAGATGATCCCTGCGTCGCTGACCTCTTCGATAGGTTGCACGGCACCGCCAAGATCGTTGATCCATTCCATGATGGGGGAGTTGCGTCCGCCACCAATAACCACGAGGTCGGCTTCGAATGTTGATCCATCCTCGAGGATGACGCCGTGCACTTCGGTGCCTTCAGCTAGGAGGCCTTTGACGCCAACGCCACCGCGCCATTCCACGCTGGGTTCGGCCATGACGGCTTTGCGCAGGACCCATTCGATGGTGAGGCGTCGGCAACACAACAGCACCAGTTCATCGTCGCCAACGCGGGGTTCGCGATCAACAATGTCGGGCGGCAGAATTCGCTCAACGCTCAGTTCTGTAGCTCCTTGGGCAAGCAACGTTTCCAGTACGTCGGGGGCGCGTTCGCGAAGAATGGAGCGCAGCCGGGCCAGGATGGCATGGGATTGTCGGGCATGGGCGGCGCCACGCCGATCCCAGTTTTCGAATGCCTCGTCGGCTGTTTCGGGCACGTCGGTGTCGTCGCGTTCGAGGATGGTTATGTGATGTCCATCTCGGGCCAGCATAAGTGCGGCGAGCAGCCCAGACATTCCTCCGCCGACGATGGCAATGCTCTGTGGGTCTTCGGCGCGGCGAGTCTTGGTTCGGGACAACTCTTGAGGCGTCTTGGCGGGGACGATGCTTGGGACGGTGGCGGTGCTCACGAGAGGCTCCTGAGAAAGTCGAGAAGTGCGGCGTTTACTTCAGTGGGTCGTTCTTGTTGTGTCCAGTGTCCGCATCCTTCAAGGATGAGGGATCGATGGAGCTTGGGCAGGGTTTGCGGGAATGCAGCAATCGCTGGCGCGCCCCAAACGGTTGGACGCTTAGCGAGTGGCAATCTGACCGGCGCGAGCATTGGCAAAGTATCCGTCGGCTGCGGTCCAGGTGAC
>JAYTWN010000411.1:0-8361 GCA_043743435.1 Acidimicrobiia bacterium | reverse complement strand
TAACGGTTTCTGAACCTTGGGTCGAGTGGTTCACACCCATCGTCCACGCCAAGCAAACCGATTTGGCGTTGCCGATGAGCGAAGCGAGACTCTCGATCTCTCCACGAGTGATCCCGCAGCGCTTGGCTACTTCATCTGGGGTGGCATAGGCGATGCTGGCAAGAAACTCGACGTACCCAGTAGTATGTGCACGAATGAAATCGTGATCGACAAGATCATCACGAACCAAAATATGAGCTAAGCCATTGAGCAGATCAACATCGCTTCGTGGTTGCAACGCTATGTGAATGTCGGCCAGCGTGGTGGTTTTGGTGATCCGTGGATCGATGGTGACGATCGTACCGGTTCGGTTTTCGGTGAGTCGCGGTGCGAGGAGTGGATGGTTGTCGGCGATGTTGGCACCCCACAGCACCACGACCTCGGCAACTGCTAAGTCTTCGTAGCATCCGGGAGGACCATCGGAACCAAAACTCATCTTGTATCCAGTCACGGCACTGGCCATACACAGCGTGGTGTTACCGTCGTAATGTTGCACGCCCATACCGAGGCGAGCCAACTTTCCGAGCGCGTAGAACTCTTCGGTGAGGAGCTGCCCGGTGGAAAGGATGGCTACAGATTCTGGCCCGTAGGTGCTGACAATTTGCTGCCATTTGGTTGTCATTTGGTCGATTGCGTTGTCGACGGTCGTTGGCACTTGGAGGTTGTTTGCGCCCCGCAACAACGCTTGGTGTAACCGTCCGGGTGCATCAATGGTGAGGTGTTCCGAAAGGCCCTTAGGACAAAGTGCTCCGGCATTCACTGGATGATCAGGATCACCCTTTGCGGCTACTGCTTTGCCATCGCGAACACCGAGCAACATCCCGCATCCAACGCTGCAGTACCCACACGTGGTCTTCACCCAATGATCGGGTGCTCGGCTGGCGGTTACCGGGCCTTCGCCTGTCGATTCATAGGCATACTGATCTTCGTGCGTGCCGATTCCAAGACGGTCGGCCAACATATGGACGAGGCGGCTGCCGGTATTCATGCTGGTCCCTTGAGATTCTCGGGTTCACTCGGTTCATTAGATTCACCGAATTCAACGGGTTCGCTGGGCTCACTGGGCTCACTGGGCTCATGGTGTTCAGTGGGTTCATTGCGGAGGTGGTCGCCGGTGTGGAGGTAGTCGCCGCTGCCACGGTGAGAGCGGTGATCGCTGGGGCCTTCTACGTCATAAGGCTGATTGAAACGACCGGGAATACGCAGGCCGATACCGGTTTGGATGAACAGTGTCCGGCCGATGAATTCGCTACTGATTGCCGCAACGATGGCGATGGATCCCGTCAGCAGCGAGAGCAGGGATAGGTGCCCCAGACTGGTGGGGGAGAGGTCGCTGGGGGGATGGCTGGCGTTTATCTCGGCGACTACTGCAGTCACGATAGCGATTGCGGCCGTGGCAAAACGGAGCCGTTTGGATTTGGCGAGCGATCCATTCAGAATCCGTCGGGCGCGGAGGATGGCGTTGCGACGGGTGCCGAGCTCTCGATCTGCTCGGTCCATAGAGAGCCGTCGCATTTCGATAAGTACACCTAGTAGTACTCCAACGGCACCTATGATCCCGTGGCCGGTAAGCAACGAGCCGAGACCGAGGGTGGTGGCACCAAATTGTGCCAGCGTGAGTTTGGTATCCCACGTTGGTCGGCCAGGCAGCATGTATAAGCGGGCCGATGCGTATGCGCCCAGGACTCCTAGGATCGCGACGAGGGCGAAGAGCAACCGCAACATTGAGGTGGTAACGAGGTGACTGAGCGGCTGCGTGCTGGCTTCATTGCTGACGGTGTTGTTTGTTGACATGGCGATCCCGAGCACGCTGGCCGCGCCCATACTGATGGCCCCACCGCCGTGCAACGCAAGCAAGAGTGCCTCGCGGGATAGCCAGGAACGACGAATGTTTCGCAGCGCCCTGAGGGCATGGATCGGTCGGCCGAGATGGAAGGGGGAAGCCGCTAACCCAATCGCGGCAAACACGCCAGCAAGAAAGGCCGAGGTAACCGCCGGATGCACCGCAGTCCACGCCGAGGTTCCAACGGCTGCCTGGGAAGCAACCGTGAGTACGACAAGAGGAAGGTGGGCATGTTCGGGTTCGATGCGATAGTCGTCCCCATAGCGAATAGCGTCGTCGGCGAAGGCCACACCCGCGGCGATAGGTCCGTTGGCCCGCAGTTCGCCGGGCATGATCATCTTCGTGGTGGACACGGAGATATGTGAACTTGCTATTCCTGGAGAGTTGGCCAGCTGATGATCGTCGGACCAATCGGCGATCACGACCGGTTCGATGCGAATGGCATTGGTGGGGCAAACTTCGGCACACGCCGGACCCCGTCGTTCAAGCATCCGAGGTGTGCACATGTCACACTTGGTAACAATGCGACGATCGGGCTGGAACACCGGCACTTCATAGGAACACGTCCAGGTGCAGTATCCACAACCAATGCACTCATCGTCGAGGTGGGCAACGATGCCACTCAGCGGACCTTCTTTGTGCTTCACATAGGCGTTCGCCGGGCAACCGGTAAGGCACGTGGGATTCACGCAGTGGTTGCAAGCCATCGACATATGAAACCGACGGGTAGTGGGAAATGAGCCAATCTCGATCTCGCCGACTCTGCGCCAAGCGGTGTCGGTGGGAAGACCATTCTGTTCACCGCAGGCCACCTCGCAGGCATGGCAGCCAATACATGTGGTCATATCAAATACGAATCGCCATTGAGTGCCCTTCGGCAGAAGGTCGCCAGGTTCGTAAGTAGTCGTTCGACCTTGCATCGGTGCGAACACCGGCGTGTTGGCAAGTTCCACGGGACCGTTGGTAATGAAAGGGAAGGGATCGAGGTTGAGCGAAGTAGGGCCCATGGGCGTGAAGTGCATCGCCTGTGGTTCGACCGTTGCGATCGGGTTGACCGGGCGGGTCCTGTCAACTCCTTCCTCACGATCCTCACTTCGTTCCGGTTTCGGGGTCCCCGGATCGGAAGTCCCGCGTGCCGCCACCCACCCGGCCAAACCGGTTGACGGGTCAAACACAACCGCCTTTTTGGGAGTCGGCCTTGGGACTGTTTGGGTGTGGTCTGTCGGCATCGGTTGCTTAGTCGAGTGTTGGTGGTGCGGCGGGAGTGGGGACTTGGAGCTCGATGGATTGGGTGGGGGTGCAGCGGATTTCGTGGGTGGTGATGGTGATGGTTGGGTCTTCAAAGCAGATGCCGGTTTGAAGGCTGAAGGTTTGTTTGAGCATCGGGGATGCGACTTTGGGTTCGCCGTTGCGGTCGCCGATGATGCCGCGGGCCATGACGTTGGCATCGCAGAAGGGGTCGCGGTTGTCGATGGCGAAAAGATTGCCTTGTTCGGTGAGAAACACTGCGTACTGCTTGCCATTGAAGACCGCAGCTACTCCGCGACCGGGAATGAGATCACTCCTCTTGCACACGGTGACCCAGCGAGCCGGCGTCGGCATGGAAACTTTCCGTTCCGCTCCGACTTCTACTGTTACGTCGACTTCTACTGTTACGTCGACTTCGACAGGTGCTTCGAGTTCTCCGCGTGCTTCGAGTCCGTGTAGATCCGTATGGGTGATCACGAGTGTGTCGATGGCGATAGGGCTCATGGTCGTGCTCCGATGGATACGGGTACTCGGTTTGGGTCATTTGGTTTGCTGGTGATCTGCACGATTTGCGCGGCAGGTCGGGGTTGACCTCGCTCGGAATCGAAGGTGATGTCGGGATCGGATTGTGACGGTGCGTTGACGAACGTGACAAAACGCCCGGCGTTCTCGGGGTTTTCGATGGTCGTCTTCCACTCACATGCGTACGTAGCAACGTGGCGTTCCACTTGGGCCTCGAGTTCGTTAGCGATACCAAGCGAATCTTCAACGATGACGCGCTGGAGTTCGTCGAAACCGCCCTCGAACTTTTCCTGCCAGTTAGCCGTGCGTTCCAAGCGATCAGCAGTGCGCACGTAGAGCATGAGGTAACGGTCGATCAGTTTAACCAACACCTCGTCGTTGAGGTCTGTTGCAAGCAATACTGCGTGACGTGGACGCATGCCACCGTTACCGCCGACGTAGAGGTTCCAGCCATTCTCTGTAGCGATCACGCCTACGTCTTTGCTCTGCGCTTCGGCACACTCCCGAGCACATCCAGAAACGGCGAGCTTGAATTTGTGGGGTGCCCGCAATCCCCGGTAGCGAAGCTCCAAGGCAATGGCCATGGCCACAGAATCCTGCACCCCGTAGCGACACCACGTGGAACCAACACAAGACTTCACGGTTCTCAGCGCCTTGCCGTAGGCATGACCGGATTCAAACCCAGCGTCGATGAGCTCGCTCCAAATCGACGGGAGCTGTTCGATACGTGCACCTAGCAAATCGACTCGTTGTCCGCCCGTGATTTTTGTATAGAGCGCATACTTCTTGGCCACCGTCCCCAGCGCGATGAGTTGATCGGGGAGGATCTCGCCACCGGGAACGCGGGGGATAACCGAGTAGGTGCCGTTGCGTTGGATATTGGCTAGGAAGTGATCATTGGAATCCTGCAGCGAAGCCTCTTCGCCGGCCAGCACATAGTTGTTGTGGATGGAGGCGAAGATCGAAGCGGCGGTTGGCTTGCAGATCTCGCAACCGCGCCCGATGCCGTGCTCGGCAATCAGTTGGGCGAACGTGTTGATTCCCGTAGCTTGCACAATGGTGAACATCTGGGCTCGGGAAAATGCGAAGTGCTCGCACAAATTGTTGTTGATCGCCTTCCCAGCTGCCTTCAGCTCGGCGGTGAGAAGGTCCTTCAACATGCCGACGCAGCTTCCGCACCCCGTGCCAGCTTTCGTGCAGGCCTTGATCTGGCCGACGTCGGAAAGATCGTTGTCTCGGATGGCCTCGCAAATAGCGCCTTTGGTGACGTTGTGGCACGAGCAAATCGTGGCCACATCGGGAAGTGCTCCAACTCCCAAAGCCGGTATACCCGATGCAGAAGGAGTAAGCATGCTTAGTAAATCCGTCGGCGTGGCGATCGCTCCACGAGCCATTTGCACCAGCATCGAATAGGCATCCTTGCGGCCAACCAACACGGCGCCAACTACGGCGGAATCGCGTACAACGACTTTTTGGTACGTGCCGGCAATCGGATCAGCTACTACCACCTCGTGCGTATTTTCGCCCGAGGCATGGGCATCACCGACACAAGCTACGTCGACACCCAGTAGTTTCAAAACCGTCGAGTTATCGGCGCCAGTGAACCTTGGAGGCGGTGTTGTCTTCGATCCGGCTTCGCCGTCCGTTGACTGGGCGAACAGTTCAGATGAAGAAGTCAGCTCGGCGATGTTTGCGGTCAACGGGGCCACTGCCGACAACCCGGCCACTGCGGTCAACGGGGCCACTGCGGTCAACCCGGCCAACGCACTCAACGTGTCCTTGGATGCAAGCTGTCCAGCAACCACATCGGCCATTGCGTAACCGGGAGCGACCAGTCCGTAAATTCGGCCACGATGCAGGGCGCATTCTCCAATGGCAGAAACAAGCGGATCGCTGGTAACACAATGATCATCAATCACTACGCCACCGCGGTCACCAACAGTCAATCCCATGGTGCGAGCCAAATCATCGCGAGGACGAATGCCTGCGGCCACCACCAACAAGTCCGCTTCGATTCGGGTTCCATCGGCGGCGGACACCGCGGCGACGCGACCGTCGCCATGACGTTCGATGGCCGACGTGGCAAACCCCGTGTGTACCTCCAACCCGAGTTCTTCCACGTGGCGTCGAAGGGCTTTGGCCCCACCCTCATCGATTTGCACCGCCATCAATCGCGGAGCCACCTCAATTACATGGGTTTTCACACCCAACAATCGCAACGCATTCGCAGCTTCGAGGCCGAGCAAACCGCCACCCATAACCACACCGGTTTGGCAACCAGCGGCATAGGCTTGGGTTTCCTGAAGATCTTCGATTGTCCTGTACACAAACGATCCCTCGCCGATAATCCCTGGGATCGGCGGAACAAACGGAGTGGAGCCAAGGGCCAGAACCAAGTGGTCGTAGGTGCACGTAGTTCCGTTACTGAGCGTCACGGTTTGGGTGGTTCGATCAACCGCGGTCGCCTGCACCCCGGTGAGGACCGTTACGGCCGGGTCGCTTACGTGATGATCCTGCACGAGGGAGAGATCATCGGGCGTGGCACCGTCAAACAAGCTCGAGAGATGCACCCGGTCATAGGCCGGCCGGGGCTCTTCGCCGATGATGGTGATATCCCACGATTTGGTAAGTCCACCCTCAACGCACAAAACCAAAAGGTGATGGCCAACCATGCCATGGCCCACAATCACGAGCTGTTTGCGTTCACTCGGAGTTTCCGACCCGGCTAGCAAATTCGAGGTATCTTGCATGCACTGCAACCTAGAAAACCCAGGTTTGCCGAGTGTTTCCCTTGGGTGAACCGCAGACCACAGAGTTCTCACAACGGGGCTTTTATCCTGTGAAGCGTGGTGTGACACTTGGCGAAACCCATTCCAGATGCAGATGCGCCAGCGTTTTGTCGAGGTGTTGCGACGGTTTGTGCTCATATCCGTTACAAACCGTCACAACGCTTGGCGACAGGCGGGGTGCTTCTACATCAGCAATCACCCGCAACATGGTTGAGTCGCTCAGCCCACCGCTGACATCATTGATCATCCACGCGCCCGCCTCAATACAGGCCTTGGCCACCGAAGCGCGGGTGGTATCGATACTTACTTTCACGCCGTTTCGGGCCAACTCGGCCACGACGGGTAAAACTCGATCAAGCTCAACACGTTCGTCTATCCGTGCAGCTCCCGGCCTCGTCGATTCGCCACCGATATCAACCACGTCGGCTCCCTCATTCCAAAGCCGCAAACCATGCTTCACCCGCAGCCTCGGTTGAATCCCAAAGTCCGCCAAAACTAAATGAATCCGGTGTCACATTCACGATGCCCATCACACGGCATCGGTGATTGGTCTTGCCTAGAGGCTCGTGAACTGGGTTGTTGCCAAGCCGATTGTTGCTCGGCAAGTTGTTGCTCATTGGGTCATTGCCAAGGGAACCATTGGAAGAAGCCATCCTGCTTTTTTCGTCGATCGACCGACGCAATTTAGGGCCTCAAACCTACAACTTGGGCTCGCTAATTAGGTAGCGCCAGTACCCAATTACCTAAGGTCTCCGTCGGCAGGGTTACGACGGTTTGTAACGGATACGAGCACAAACCGTCACAACGCATGAGCTTGGACGGCAGCAAACGCCCCGACCCTGCAGGACTAGCGATTCAGGAGTGGCCTGAGGACGTTCAGTATTTCGGCCTTGGACGTCTTGTCGGTGAAACGCAATGCGGTCCAATTATTGAGAACTAAAAGGTTTGTACGGTTACGGTCATCGTCGAAAGCAGTCCGGTTTTGGTGGTAGTGCCACGAGTCGAGCTCTACGGACACTCGCTGCTCCGGCCACGCAAGATCAAGATGAAACCTAATCCCGCCCAGCGTTATCCGAAAGCCAATGCGGGGCATAGGCAATCCGGCCTTCGCCAAAACAGTAATGACCTCAGCTTCCAAACTGCTTGCCCCGGGGTCCCAACCGACATCTCGGTCTGACAATACTGCTCGAAGCACATCGATCCCTCGCCCCGGGCCGTTTGTAGTCGCAAGGACGTGTGGTGAAGCTGCTCGATGGTCAGCAACTTCGTTCGCATGGCGTGATCGACAATTTTGCCCAAGGTCCGTTGGTCGAAACGGCCAGCCAAATCACAGATCGTTCTTGCGGCATTGGTCACCGGGAGCTTGCCGATCAAGGTGAAGTCATCGAGCAGAAAGGTGCCGGTCTTATGACGAACTACTGCGCTTAGCTTTGCGTGACTCGAGCTACGTTGCTGCAAAACGTGTACTCGGGTTTTGTCTACCGCCTTGGTAAGACCGTGGATAAGCGCCGCGGTGTCATGGCTGCAAACCGACGGGCATTTCGTTCCAAGGACCGCTGCGAATCGTTCGGCGGTGACTAAGTCAGGAACTCCATTGATAACAAACGTGCCTGCATGAAGTCGCGTCCAGCGTCCATCGTCGGCGCGGCGTGTGCACTGCGCTCTGCTGAGACCGGCTTTCCGTGCCGCAGTGAGGGTAATTACGCCACCATGAAGGGCCGCGAAGTTGGCAATCAGTTGATCGGGAGACACCGTTCCATGATGACCAACTTGTGGCAATTTGGGAGGGTGCCAAGTGGTACTTCCGAGCGAAACCGCGAAGTGTTGCGAAGTGTTGCGACGGTTTGTCACGCGTACGAGCACAAACCGTCAGAACGCCTGGACCTGGACCGCCACGCCAGCTCAGTCTTTGCGCTGGAG
>JAYTWN010000410.1:0-7231 GCA_043743435.1 Acidimicrobiia bacterium | reverse complement strand
CAGAAGAGGAGACACGCGAGGAGCTTTTGCGGCGATGCACTAGGCGAGAGTCTCTCGAACACGATCTGCTTTGCGGGTGATCTCCCAAGGGTGAGAGTCTTCCTTCACTACAAACGCTTTAGCGGCCAGTTGATGAAAAATGCTGATAGTCCTTCACCCGTTTGAAAGTTCCACCCCACGTCCAGTTGATGCGCTTAAAGGCCTTTACTACCGCACCGTTCGCCGTGATCGCACCGCTTGATTCACGAAGTCCACTTCGCTTTACGTAACGTTTTGCTTTTGGATCGAGCACCGTGCCGTTGGAGCGCACATAGGGGTTCTGCACCGGGTTGAAATCAATGGCCCGGCCCCACGCATGCTCCGAAAATGACTTGCCCCCGGTTACCGTACGGCAGTTAAAGGCCGAGGAATTGTTAGCCATCGTGGAGCGATCATCGTCTCCACCGAAAGCCTCAATCGGTTTGGCACTGGCGATCGGAAACTTTGCATCGAAAAGGTCGTGCAGCATGCGTTGGATGTCGAGGGCCACGCCCGCGTTCACCACTACGTGACCGGTGGCGATCGACCCATCGAAGCTCCAGTGCCTAAAGGTGATCCGGCGCAACTCCTCAAGCCCCACTGGGCACCCTTCACGCCAAACCACACCAATCATGGCGGCCCGCGTCGGTTCATCAAGCGGCTCGGTTAACGAACAGTAGGAGTTGGCCCCGCAATCCAAACCCGGCGAAACCACTCCGGCTTTTGACTGCGGAAGGTTCGCACAAACCAACGACGCCGAGATCACAAGTAGCCGTGCACCCCACTGTTTAACCATGTCAGGCTACTGACGGAAGTGCTTACCAAACGATGGTCGCCGGATCAGAGAAGATCGATCAGCGGCCTCACCACGTTCAACCTGTGCCAAAAGTTCAGGATTTGCGAAGAGATCAACAAACTCTTCAGTTAGTACTTTGGGCTCAGACATAGAGAAAGGCTAATAGCTATTGGACGTTGCGGCGGCCTTCTAGGGCGCGGCCGAGGGTCAGTTCGTCGGCGTATTCGAGATCGCCACCGACAGGAAGTCCGCTGGCGATTCGGGAGACGACGATACCGAGGGGTTTTAGTAAGCGTGCGAGGTACATGGCGGTGGCTTCACCATCGAGATTCGGGTTGGTACAAAGAATCACTTCGGTGATGTCTTCAGTGCCAAGCCTTTGCAGCAACTCCTTGATACGCAGTTGATCGGGGCCAATACCTTCGAGGTGATTGATGGCGCCTTGGAGCACGTGATAGCGACCGGCGAATTCTTGGGTGCGTTCCACTGAGACGATGTCGCGAGGTTCTTCAACCACACAGACCAAGCCGGTATTGCGCTTGGGATCCACGCAGATGCCGCATTCCACCGCACCGGCATTCTCAACGGTGATTTCAGCAATATTGAAACATCGCGCGCAGAACACCACTTTTTCTTTCGCAACCGCGATGGCACGAGCCAAGCGCATGGCATCGTCTTTCGGACGCTTCAGAATGTAATAGGCAATGCGTTGTGCCGATTTTGGGCCGATACCGGGCAGACGACCAAACTCGTCAATCAGTTCCTGCACCGGGGCTGCGTAAAGATTTGCCATGGTTCTGTGTACGTACTTATTCTTAGAATTTTGAGTTGACGTTAAAGACGCTATGTGCGCTTAGGAGCCGAGCAATCCGCCGAAGCCACCCATGTCCACGCCACCCATAGCTTGTTGAACGAACGCAGCACCTTTGGCCGAGGCGTCACGAAACGCTGCGACGATCAGATCTTCGAGCATAGCCACGTCGGTGGGGTCAACGACTTTAGGGTCGAGGATGACTCGTTGGATTCCACCGGTCGCCGTCATGTATACCTCCACTAGGCCGCCGCCCGAGGTTCCCGTAACAACCGTGTTGGCCGCCTCCTCTTGGGCTGCGGCAAGATGTTGTTGCATCTCCATGGCTTGAGCCAACAGGGCATTCATATCCGGCATGTCACTCATCGTGGATCTTTCTTGCTGTTCTTGCTTTCATTGGCCCGGTGCCGACGGAACAATTTCTGCACCCGGAAACACCTTCATAAATGCTGCCGCGGGAGTGGGCGCATTGGAATCGGTGGCGTCGGTGAGATCGGCCAAATCGATGTCTTCTTCCGGTGTTGGCGTGTCATCAACAACCGAAACAACCGAAACAACCGGCACAGCCGCGTCTTCAACCGAGGCGGGAACCGAGCGAAGATGCGCACCCCTGCGAGCCAGTGGCGAAGAAGGTTCATCGTCACCGGGCTCAGGATCACTCATGGGGCTTGCACCCTCGGGATCAACGACGAGTTCCACAGTGACGGCGCGACCAAGAATAACCACCGTTGCCGCAGCGAGATCGTGCGCGAACTCGGAGCAACGATTGAGGTGCATAGGATTCGGCACGCCGTAGGTAAGCGCATCACCATCTTCGATCAAGAACCGCCCTGCCATTAACAAGGTGCGCGCCTTGCGATTCGTTCGTTCCAATTCGCTCAGGACCTGGCTGCGCAAATCCGTAGGCTCCTCAGCTAGGGCGGCGGATCCGACAGAACGATCCGCATACTGATTATCAGCGCGCAGAGGACTTAGGTGGGGCGCGGCATCTGCTCTCGGTGGCGCGGTTACTGCGGAAACTCGTTGATGCTCAGGTGCACTCGACAAACGGGCGCGAGCGGCATCAGCAGCACCACCTTTCCTCGGCGGGGGCGGAGCGGAATTCGCCGCCGAGGCATTCGCCTTTAACGAGGGTAAACCATTCCCCGCGGGTACGCCTGAAAGCGGCGGCAACACGCGAGTGGGTTCTGGCGAGGTATCCGGTGTAGCGGCTTCGATCGTGTCGACGGAAACCAACGTCGGGCGAGAAGGGGCAATGCTTGGATGCTCACTGGAACGTTCTGGATGGGGATGCAACTCAGTAACGGTGGCCGAAGGCGAAGGCTGCAAAGTAAGCAACGTTTGCGAATCTGCCGACGGAACCAACCCAAATGCCGCTGGTCCACCCGAATGCTCTGCCTCCGGCGAAGTTTCCGTGTCCCCAGTAATGAGCACATCACTACCAGCAGTCGCTTGGGTAGCTGTCGAAGAAATCACCGGGGCCGCTGTCGCGGCTGAGACGTCGTTGGGGATCTCAGCGACGGGAGCCGCAACAGAAGTCGGTGACGTGACTGAGGCGGAAGCAACTGGAGGAGAACCCACCGTGCCAGAAACTGTGGGGACCGCAACGGGCACCGGAGAAGCAACCGGAGCGGTCGTTGGCGGCGCAACAGGACCCAAAATTGCCGCAATTGGAACAGGCACGCCGTTGGCCAGCATCCGTTCCATTCGCTCAAGACGGTCCAACACGGCAGCGGGAGTGGTATCCAAATCCGGACGAACCAAACGCACCAAGGTGGTCTCCAGCAACACCCGAGGTTCAATGGCGTCGCGCATTACTACCAACACTTCACCCAAGAGCTCCAAGGCACGCGTCACTGCTGCCGGAGCCAGCAACCGCACCAAAGAATCGTCGGCCAAAGAACGAGGGACGCCCATGTGTACGAGGAAGACTTCACGCAGGGTCTCGGTGAGATCACGGGCTAGTTGGCGAGGATCACGTCCGCGAGAAACGGCACGATCGACGGCGATCATCAATTCGCCAGCATTGCGATTCCCAAGGGCAACCGCTAGCTCGGAGGTGTCAAAGGATTCTTCAATACCACCGGCAGCAATAACTTGATCAAGCGCCGAGAGCGCATCGCGAGCAGAACCATTGCCCTTCCGAGCGACGGCTTCTATCGTGGCGTCGTCAATCTCAATGCCTGCTTCGGTCGCAACACCGCGGAGCAAACCAACAAGCGCGCTTACCGAAAACAGCCTGAACTCGAAATGCTGGGTACGGCTACGAATCGTTGGCAATACTTTTTGCGGATCGGTAGTGGCCAGAACAAACACCACATGATCCGGTGGCTCTTCCAACGTTTTCAGCAGCGCATTGGAAGCAGCCGTGGAAAGCATATGAACTTCGTCGACGATGTACACCTTGCGACGACCCGACGTGCCCAGCGAAGCCCGCGACACCAAATCGCGCATGGCATCGACACCGTTGTTGGATGCCGCGTCCATCTCGATAACGTCCATCGACGAACCGGCGGCCACCTGATTACATGAATCGCACTTCTCACACGGCTCGCCACCTTGGAGATCAGTGCAGTTGAGCGCCTTGGCCAAAATACGCGCGCTGGTAGTTTTGCCACAACCACGGGGCCCGGAAAACAGGTACGCGTGATTGACCGTGTCGGTAACCACGGCATTGCGCAACGTATTGGAAATGTGATCCTGCCCAAGCACATCGGAAAACCGTTGCGGACGGAAACGCCTATACAACGACTGGTAAGCCACCCCGACAAACTACCGGCTCGCCAACCCTTCCAAATCCCGTCCGGATTCCCTGAGGTCGGCACCATGGCTCCCCGGACAAGACATCGTCGCAAAAGGCCGCATTTACAATGGCATCATCACGTGTGCACCCACACGCAAAATGTGCAGCCACACGTCGGCTGTGCGCACATTTCTTGGCTGGGCGCACAGGTGAACCCGGGTGCCGACGCCAGATGCACAACCTGTGAGCCCGACCGAACCAGGAAAGAAAACGGCGCCGGTCGGCGTGGGCGACCAGACTTACTGCGGCACAAGAGATTTCCCGCTGAGAGCTGCTGCCTTCCGACCCTGACTCGGTTCACGGGTTCCCTTTGCGCAGGGCCCGGCCGACCACGCCCACCGGCGCCAGAAGTCAAACGGAACATGCCAAACGGCTGAACATGTTCGACTTTAGTGCATGCCCCGACTCTGGACGGAAGCCGTGACGGAAGCCGTCGCCACAGCGAGTGGAACCTCTCGATCAGAGTTGACCGCCCGAAGCCGAACAGGCCTGAATACGAAGGTTGGGGTTCCATCTCGGCGTTGTGATGCCGAACGACACGTCAGGCCTCAGCGGGAACTTGCCCGGGTCGCGTACCCGACCCGGGCGAATAACTGCCAGACACCATCGCTGGACTGCACTATCCTTGGCGATCGGTGTTCTGAAGCAGCCGGTAGCGATACCGAAAGCCAAGGCTCATCTGGAGGAGTACGAAAGCGGCCGAACCGGCACGCTTGGAAAGTGTGTGTGGGGCAACTCACCGTGGGTTCGAATCCCACCTCCTCCGCGTGAACACCCCTACCGTCGGTTCCGGAACTCCTTTGTCCGACGACGAGGCTATGCAGTTGGCCCTCACCGAAGCCCGAGCCGCGCTTGCTCATGGCGATGTTCCGGTTGGCGCCGTGGTTGTGCACAACGGGCAAGTGATTGCTTCCCGCCACAACGAACGCGAGCTGCACAACGACCCCACCGCCCACGCCGAGGTACTGGCCCTGCGCGATGCCGCTGCCGTTCTCGGCTCCTGGCGACTCAACGAGGCGACACTGGTCGTCACTCTCGAGCCCTGCCCCATGTGCGCCGGCGCGTTATTGGCCGCTCGCATCCCCCGCCTGGTGTTCGGCGCCAATGATCCCAAAGCTGGCGCATGCGGAACGCTCTACAACCTGTGTGCAGATGCCCGCTTGAATCACGTAACCGAAGTCGTCCCCGGCGTCGCCCGCGAAGAATCCGCCAATCTCCTCACCGATTTCTTTGCCGCCAAGCGGTAAAGGGTCCCATCGCCGATGCCAGGCGTTTGGCCTCGGGCGCAATCCGTCCGGCAATTCCGACTGCCGAAACAGTTTTCACCGCCAGCTCCCTAGAGGACGGAAAAACACGATAAATCCGCAGTCAGTCGTCGACAAATCCGCAACGGAGCCCGAAACTATGCCTATTGAATTCGATCTCGTTACCCTCGATGTCGCCGACGATATCGCCATGGCCGCGTTCTGGGCTGCCACGCTCAACCTTGAAGAAATCGAATCCGAGGACGGGGGACGCTGGCGTGTCTTCGGGCTTCGCCACACAAACGGTTCCACCACGAGGCGTCTAGGGCTCCAGCGCATTCCCCATTTGGGCGCAGCAACGCAAAGTTGGGAAGGGTCGAGCAAATCCCGTCAGCACCTTGACCTGAAATGCACCCAAGAGGAATTCAACGCCGAAGTTGATCGCATCGTCGCCCTAGGAGCCACGGAACTCCGACCCCGACGCACCGAGTACTACGGTTCCATCGCCACTCTCGCCGACCCCGAAGGCAACCTCTTCGACATCTGCGCTTACGTGTAACGGCTCGCCAAGGGAACCGAGAGCGTCAGTCACCCTCATAGAGCCTGCGAAGATCAACCAATTCCACCCCTTCGGCATTTCCTTTCGCGATCGCGTCGGAAGTGAAGCCGTTCATCGAAAACAGGAACAATCGGATTAAGCCTGAAGAGTCGGGAGCCAAATTGCGGGCCGACAAAAGGCGGTCAATATCGGCCACGGTTCGTTTGTCGCTCGTAGCTTTTGCTTCCCCAATAGCAAGAAGGTTTCCGGCCTTGTCCATTGCGCACGCATCAAGCTCGACCTTGCTCCGCTGAGCCCTGTCTTTGAGATGCAATCGTCCAACTTTGGTGGCGATCCCGCCAAGCGTGCTCCGGCTGGCAAACTTTGCCATCCATTCCCTGGCCAAAGTTTCAAAGTGCGGCCCCACAATGTTTGCGCGCCAAGTGGATGCCATATCCGCCCAAACCTCGAGGCCTTGGCGCTCTTCTAGCCGAGCACGATTCGGCCCGATAACAAGGCTCGAAAACCGAATAATTGGGTCAATCACTTCATATTCAACCGATCGTTCGTTGAACAAATCAACCTCCCTACGAACCCAACCGCTTCGCTGCAACACTCCCAGAAGGTGCGAGAGCGAGGTGCGATCCCGCCCGAGCCGACCGCCTAGGCGTGTGGGGGTTCGCTCACCACTGGCCAGGGCCGATATCGCCGATCGGTAAAGCGACCGCGACGACCTCTCAGAATCTTCCGCCAAAAGATATTCATCCTCCCTGAACAGGGCATGGGAGGGGTTCAATAGAGTCGAAGCAACCCATTTTCCAAAATCTGAGCGCTTCGCAGGAAAGCTGGCGACGGAAAGCTGCTTGTAACCGGCGGTACCACCCAAAGCGGCGTCGAGATAGAACGCGCTTTGATGATCCGCGATCCCCCAGAACTCTTTTGAGCTTCGAAAGTCAAACGCCTCGATTCGTAGGTCCAACGCCGCTCCACCTCGAAGTGGCTGGCTGCCCGACAACAGCGA
>JAYTWN010000409.1:0-8462 GCA_043743435.1 Acidimicrobiia bacterium | reverse complement strand
GCGGCTATTGATTTGTGCGTCGGAATTCTGCCGGCTTCCACCACGGCTTTGCGATTCGCTCCCGATGAAGTTCTGCTTCTCCCTGAACTGGTGTTGGGTCAAGGCCTCCCTGGGGAGGGCTCGGAATTTTTGCTGCTCGACGTGAATCCCTCTGGATTGGACCTCACCGGCTACGAAGGTTCGGACGAAGATCCGCAGAATTTTGACGACGATGATCGGCTGGAGATGGCGCTCGAGATTCTTCTCGGTGAGGATCCATCGGTGATTGTGGAGACCGATACCGGGATGTCCGCCATGATGTTTTCACGAACCGAATATGACCGCCTGATTGCCCCTCGCGTGGAATGGCAGCTCCCGTCGACCAAGCCGTACCTTTCTCAAGGCAAGTTTCTCGGTGTGCCGGTCAAGCTGTATGCCACCAACGATGAGGCCCTCGTGATTTGCCTCACTGCCTACGTGCATGAACTTGCGGAGCGTGTCCGATGAACGAATTCGTTGAAACCCTGCTGGATCTCCCTTGGCAAGATCCTCGCGATGTAAAGCGTGCTTATGATGTCATCATTATCGGTGGTGGTGGACACGGTTTGGCTACCGCCTACTACCTCGCCACGAGGCACGGCATTACCAAGGTAGCCATCATCGAAAAGAACTACATCGGCTCAGGAAACACCGGCCGCAACACCACCATTATTCGCTCCAACTACGGCATCCCCGAGTCGAACAAGTTCTACCAGCGCAGCCTGGAGATGTACCAGGGTCTTGAGGAAGAGACCGGGTGCTGGATCATGCACGCCACCAAAGGGATCATGTGGATGGCTCACACCGAAAGCGGTATGCGCGCAGAACGTGCCAGGTCCCTGGTGAATCAAACACTGGGTACCGAAACGTATTTCATCGATGGCGCTGAAGCCAAGGCCATTTGTCCGCAGCTCGATATCACCGGCGGCGGACGGTACCCCATGCGAGGAGGCTCGTATCACCCCGGCGGTGCCACGGCTCGTCATGATCGCGTCGCTTGGACCTATGCGCAGGGTGCGCTGCGTAACGGCGTACATATCCTCCAGAACACCGAAGTAACCGCGCTGACCAAAGATGCCAACGGAGCCGTGAATGGCGTCGTGACTCCGAACGGAACAATAAGCGCACCTATGGTTATGAGTGCCGTCGGTGGGCGGGTCACCCAGATTGCCAACATGGCCGGTGCACGGTTGCCGATTCGCACGCATCCACTGCAAGCTTTCGTTACCAACGGGTATGCACAGGAGTTTTCGAACATTGTCGCCTCTACCGAATTGTTGGCCTACGTGTCGCAGACTGCCCGCGGACAAATGTTGATGGGCGCTGAGTTTGATCCACAGCCTACGTATTCCACGCAGACCAGTTTCGAGATGTTGCAAAGCGTTTCGACGAAGATTTCGTTCATGTTGCCCTTCCTTCGTAATCTGCGCATTATGCGGCAGTGGACGGGCATTTGTGATGTTTCCGCCGACTTCTCCCCGATCATGGGTGCAACCGGGGTCGATGGATTGTGCGTCACCACGGGATGGGGCACGTGGGGTTTCAAGGCCATCCCTGCGGGCGGGGAAGCCATGGCCGAGTACATCGCCACCGGTAAGCCCTCTGCGTTGATCGCGCCGTTTGCGCTTTCCCGTTTCGCAGCCGATCACCCAATGGCCGATCAAGGCTCGACAGGCACCCGATGATCACCATGCCAGCTCAGACGGCAATGATCTGCGCACCTGGTGCAGGGAAGCGGAAGTCCTTGCGGAGTGTTTTCCGCTCTTCCCCTAGATCCACTGCGAGATTCACGCCGAAATCACTTCGCAATGGGTTATGCAACATGCAACACGCACCTAGTACTTCGCCACGAGCAGGGAGCTAACGATGGCTTGGATTGATTGCCCGAATTGCGGTTCCCGTGCCACCGAGGAGTTCCGTTTCGGCGGTGAACTTCCTATCGTGCCCGATACCGTCGTTGGCCAAGAAGCCCGCAACCTCGATTACGTGTGGTTCTTCAACAATACCGACGGTCCCATGGTCGAGCGATGGTTCCATGAAACGGGCTGTCGCCGCTGGCTAACCCAAACCCGCAACACCCTCACCGACACCGTGGTGGACACGCCAAGTTCGTGAACTCAACAACCAACAACACAGTCTTTCCAAACACAGTTGGTTGAACCCGACTCAGACATTGATCTGCTGCTCGCACCGCAGGCATGGTGAGGTCGCTGAAGGTGAAGCCTCGCCAACCAATTCAAACAAATTACGGCTTGTCGAACATTGCCTTCCCGAGGACGGCGGAGAGCATGATGGTGCCACCGATGATGGTGGTTATTGTGGGGCGCTCACCGATGAAGAGATAGACCCAGAGCGGGATGGTCGCCGTTTCGCTTTGGGCCAACACCGACATACCGACCGCGGAAATAGTTTTGGTGGCGTGGTTGAACAAGAAGGTGCCAACCACAATGAACACTCCGCCGTGTAGCAACGCCAGCAGCACGTCATGGGCACCCGGGAAGAGGTCACGGTGCTTCGACAGCGTCACAACCGTGCAGAGTGCGATAGTCATCAATGCGTAGCCGGGCATGATCGGCGACCAATCGCGGGTAGCGGAAGTTCGTAAGCACACCATGTATCCAGCGAAACCCAGAGACGAAAACAACGCCGCGATGTTGCCAATCACGCTCGACGAAGTTGAAACCGTCGAATCCGATTGCAACATGATGGCCAGTCCAATGAACGCCACGATGATGGCCAAAATCGTTATGAGAGTTAGCCGCTCCTTCAAAAAGAAGCGACCCAAAACAGCCGCGAGCAAGGGCGTAATCGATGAAAGAAACGCTGCGTTAGCCGCGGTGGTGTTCTTCAGGGCATACACGAACGCCACCGAGGCAAGCATGAGTCCGCAGTTTCCGAGCATCATGATCCAACCCGAAGTGAACGCGCGTACTGTTGGCGAGGATCGCTGACGGCGAAGGATCCGAACGAACTCAACCACCACCAGCACCCCTATTGATCGCCACAGCATGTACTGCCATACGTCGGTAACTGCGGCTTTCCGCGCCGTGACCGCACCAAAGCTCCAAATGATTCCGGCGGCAAAAACCATGGCCGAGGCAAGCAAGGGATGCGATTTCACCGCCGAGAACGACCGGTCAACCGCAGTTTGATTTTCGAGTACGAGATCGTCGGCAAAAACCATGGCGTTGCCATTTTGGTCGATCAAACCGGTTCGCACGAATCGCCGTTTTGGAATCTTCGGCTGACTAAACCGAGCACTAACGGGTTGGAATCAGAACTTCGCCACAACCAATCGGCTTGTCAACCTTGGTCGCGAAGAACGGCCGGACCGAACGAAACCAACCGAACCAACTTTCCGACCAACTGAGATTGCCAACAACATGGCGTCTGGCAAGCGCCGCCAACGAGATGAGCCGGACGTCACGTTCGGGCACCTAAGATCCGAGCCGTGTTTGAAATAGCCCGAAGTCAACCCGCGGCCCCCCAGGGGATATTCCGGAGGGTCATATGAGCACAACTGCTGCCACTACCAATGGAGTACAAGTCGGCACCAAACCAACCAACTCCGCGATTTCGGTTCGAGGGTTGTGGAAGGTTTTTGGACCGAAGGGTGAACGAATTCCCAATACGCCCCAGGCGAATTTGAGCCGGGCCGAGTTGGAGGCGCAGACGGGTTGCGTGGTGGCCATGCGGGATATTTCTCTCGACGTTGCTCCGGGCGAAGTTTTCGTGGTGATGGGCCTCTCCGGTAGCGGCAAGTCAACGCTGATTCGTTGCCTCACTCGCCTCATCGAACCCACTTGCGGCACCGTCACGATGGGCAACACCGAAGTCACGGGGGCTTCGGAGTCCACCTTGCTCGATATTCGTCGCAACAAGATTTCGATGGTGTTCCAGCATTTCGGTCTTCTCCCCCACCGTTCCCTGATTGACAATGTGGCCTTTGGTCTTGAACTTCGCGGAACGGATCGTGAACAACGTCGCGCTAAGGCCCTTGACGTGCTCGATTTGGTGGGATTGGGCGGCCTCGGTGAACGTCGTCCCGATCAGTTAAGTGGTGGCATGCAGCAACGCGTTGGCCTGGCCCGAGCACTCGCCACGGACGCCGAGATTCTGTTGTTCGACGAACCGTTCTCCGCCCTCGACCCGCTCATTCGACGAGACATGCAAGATGAGATCGTCCGTTTACATAACGATCTCAACAAAACCATGGTGTTCATTACCCACGATCTTTCTGAAGCGTTGCGGTTGGGTGATCGCATTGCCATCATGCGCGATGGTCGCTTCGTGCAGGTTGGTACACCCGAGCAGGTTGTCAGCAATCCGGCCGACGAGTACGTCCGCAATTTTGTCCGTGACGTTCCCCGCTCGCATGTGGTTACGGTCGAATCGGTCATGACTCGGGCGACGCCAATCGATCACACCAGCCAAGCCTGGGCAGGCACGTTCGCCCCGTCGGCAAAAGTGAGGGACATCATTGCTGCGCTGGCGGGCAGTGCCGATCCAGTTGCGGTTCGTGATGGCCAAGGCGTCTTGGTGGGGACGGTGGGCCGTGCCGATGCCCTGCGCGTCATAGCGGGCGAGGAGATGGCGTGAAGCCAGTATCTGCGTCACGTTCGGGTGGATCTGAACTCGATGGTTCAGGCATCAACGCAACCAGCAACACACCGAGCACAACAACGAGCACAACAACGAGCACAATGCACCAATGGTTTGCTTCGAAGCAGGGACGGGCAACACGCACGAGTCTTCTCGTCGCCGCCGTAATCGTGGGGCTCTTTGCTAGCAGGAAGCTGGGCCACGACGTACCGACATGGCTCGATGTGAAAGTCCGCGGCTGGGGGGATCGCACCTATCAGTGGACCATCATTCATCGCGAAACCAGCCCGTTGTTTCGCTTCATCTTCAATCCCGTTTCCACCGGTTTGAAAAACCTCAACAACGCAACCCTGTGGCTGCTCAGAACGTTGCGCTGGACTGGAGTTCTCGGTGCCGTTGCGCTGATCGCTCGACGTGTGGCGGGGTGGCGGCCGGCGTTCGTCGCCACAGGCGCCCTACTGATGTGCGGCATCTTGGGAGTGTGGGATCAAACGTTGATCACCTTGGCACTGATGCTCGTTTCGGTTGCTCTGGCCATGGCGATTGGCGTTCCGCTTGGGATTTGGGCGGGGCTGAACGATCGGGCCGACCGAAACCTCAAAACCATTCTCGACACCGCTCAAGTTCTTCCTGCCTATGTGTACTTGTTACCTGTAGTTGTGGCTGTGGGCATTGGTGCACCGGCCGCCATCGTGACGACCGTGATTTTTGCCGTTCCGCCAGCGGTCAAACTCACGTCGCTGGGCATCCGTACCGTGCCGGTCGTAACCACCGAAGTGGGCCAGTCATTTGGCAGCACAAAGCTTCAGCTCCTCACCAAGGTGCAGTTACCCATGGCCAAACGACCGATCCTGTTGGGCCTCAATCAGGTCATAATGATGGCCTTTGGGATCGTGGTAATCGCCGCACAGGTGGGAACGGGTGGGTTGGGAGTCGAGGTGCAAGAAGGCCTCAGCAAGGTAGACGTGGGCCGGGCGTTGACTCCCGGCTTGGCCCTGGTTTTTGCTGCGGTGGCTCTCGATCGTATGTCCACGAGCGAACGTTCGAAACGAGTGGTTTCTCGTTGGTCGAACAACCTCGAGAACCTGCCCTCGGGTTTCAAAATGTTATCTGTACGCTTAGCAACGTTACCTGGTTGGATTGCCGGGTTGGTGAGCGTCGTCGTCATCGTTGGTTTGTCGTGGTTGAGCAAGGGTTTGCAATGGTCGGTGTTTCCGTCGTGGCTACACATCGATGTGGTCAAGCCTGCGAACTCAGCGGTGAAGTGGATCAACACCAATCTTCGCGAGGGCGTTCCGGTAATTGGCGGCACGGGTCCGTTTAGCGATTTTCTCGTTCTGAAGCTGCTGACGCCTCTACGCGATGTGCTCCTCGCTCCAGCATGGTGGGCCATGGCCTTGGTCATTGGAATGATTGGTTGGCGCAGTGGCATTTCTGGCAAAGCGGGAAAACTTGGACAGGTCAAAAGAACTCGCGGTAGCTGGAAGCTTGGGGCCTTGTGCTTTGGGCTGATGACTGCCATTGCGTCTCTTCGAGTATGGGATCTGGCCATGGACACATTAAGCCAGGTCATTGTTGCGCTAGCGATCAGCGTTGCCCTTGCCGTGCCCATCGGGATTTTGGTTGGCCGTTCCGATCGCATTGAGCGCGTCGCCCGTCCGCTGCTTGATGCCGCTCAGGTGCTGCCTCCATCTGTGTACTTAGTACCTGTGATCTTTCTGTTCAACGTGGGCCGCGTACCGGGAGTTATCGCCTCGGTTATCTACGCACTTCCTCCGGGGATTCGTCTCACCAGTATGGGTCTACGTGGCGTTCCTTGGGCTCCTCGGGAGGCGGCGATCTCGTTTGGCGCATCACCGAAGCAGGAGCTTTTTCGAGTACAACTTCCGTTGGCTGCACGATCAATCCTGCTGGGCATCAACCAGACCATGCTGATGGTGCTGTCGATGGTGGTCATTGCGTCGCTTGTTGGGGCCGGGGCGTTGGGCCTCGAAGTTGTAGTTGGTGTGCGAAAACAAGAGATTGGACGCGGCGTGGCTGGCGGGTTGGCTATCGTCGGCTTAGCAATTGTGCTCGACCGCATCACCCAAGCTTGGGGAAACCGCTCTGGCGGTAACTCGTCTGGTCGGTGAAGCGCCAGAGTTGTTTGATTTCCGGACCATCCGGGGATCGACATTGTGCGTTGGAACCGTTCCGTTACGGCCCACGTTGAAGTCCCATTGGAGGGGAAACCGATGACAAAGAAACGCTGGCCCACAGGCCTTCTAATCGCTGGAGCTGTGCTGAGTGCCACCTTTGGCTTGGCTGCATGCACCAAGGACAAGGCCGCGGATACCACCGCCGCCGCATCCGCAGGAACAGTTGCCGCTGGTTCAGACACCACCGTTGCTGCCGCCAGCACCGACACGACCGCTGCATCTTCTTCGGAAACCACCGCTGCCTCGTCGAGCGAAACCACAGCGGCCGCCGCCGTAGCCCCTGAAAAGGTTCCACCCGGCGCTGCGATCAAGTTGGCCGTCAACCCTTGGACTGGCTCGGCAGTAAATGCCAATGTGGCCAAGGTCGTTTTGGAATCCAAGCTGGGAACCCCGACCGAGTTGGTGAATATCGACGAAAGCCCAACGTGGCCAGGTCTTGATGCAGGCGATCTCGATGCCGTTCTCGAAGTGTGGCCTTCCGGTCATGCCAAGGATTTCGATACGTATATCACCGCCAAGAAGACCGTCGTCGATCTTGGCAAGCTCGGACCGGAAGCCAAAATTGGTTGGTACGTTCCTACCTACATGGTCGAGGAGCACCCAGAATTAGCAACCGCTGAAGGGTTCGCCAAACCAGAGCTAGCCAAGTTGTTCGCCACCGCAGAAACCGGTGACAAAGGCCAGTTCTTGATGGGAGACCCAAGCTACGTTTCCTACGACGAGCAGATTATTGCCAACTTAAAGCTGCCGTTGAAGTTTGTCGTCGCTGGGTCCGAGGCTGCATTGATCACTGCTATTCAACAAGCTGTCGACGCCAAAAAACCTATTCTGGTGCAGTTCTGGCAGCCGCAGTGGTTGCAGTCAAAGGTGGCCCTTACTCAGGTGAAGCTTCCTGACTACACCGATGCTTGCGGCAAATCCGCCATCGCCAAAGACGGTAAGTACGCTTGCGATTATCCGGTTGACCTTATCTACAAGGCTGCTTCGGCCAAGCTCGCTGCAAAGAACGCACGAGCACATGCATTCTTGAGCCGCTTCCAATTGACGACCGCTCAGCAGAACGAAATCGCGGCCAAGGTCGACGCCGACAAAATGGCCGTTGACGTTGCTGCCAAAGAGTGGGTTGCCGCAAACGACGCTGTTGTCAAGGGATGGCTCGGCACCGCCTGATCCAAAAGCCATCGGGACAAGCGCAGCCTTTGCGTTCTAAGAACACTGAAGCGCCCACCAATATTGGTGGGCGCTTTGCTTTCCCACAAGCACAGAGCTGGCTGCAACGGTCACGACGACGGTCACAAATGACGGATGACGGATGACAAATGACGGATGACGGATTTGTGCCACATTGCGAATTGAGACTGATGTTGATTTCGCAAACTGACACTCCAGCCGCAACGGCGAAAAGAAGGCACAGGGTTGTTGGCGTATGAACCCTAAACAGCGGGATCGCCAGAACCGAGACGAGAACCGTCTTCGGCGTAGAGCATCCCATCGCGCAAAGTGACTCGTCGGTCAAAGTGATCGGCTACTTCATGGTCGTGGGTAATGACGATGATGGCCAGTCCATCAGCACGCAACTCGTCGAAGAGCGCCAAGATCGAAACGGTGTTGGCACTATCGAGGTTTCCGGTGGGTTCATCAGCC
>JAYTWN010000408.1:0-8702 GCA_043743435.1 Acidimicrobiia bacterium | reverse complement strand
CCGCCGACGATTTGGCCCAGTCGCTCACGCACGCCGCAACACAGCTTCACTAATCGTCTGCAGTAGTGGTCCCCTGGCGTTGTTCCTCCTTCGAGAAACGTTTGCCCAACGGATGTGCAATGGAGAACCATCGAGTGATTGTGAATCGTGCGAATAGAACCGCTTCCTACAAACGGCACGCAGTAGACCGCCCCGAACCGTCATCGGAGAAACCCCAAAGGCCGACACCCACCAGTAACCTTCGTATGGACATGTCATCAGCCGATTCCACGCATCAACCTAGAGCACCTCTGCGCAGCGAAACGTCCAGGCGGCGAATCTTGGCTCGTTTCGGGGTAGGTGCCAGTTGGATCGCGTTGGTGGTCGCTTGGGAACTTTGGCGTCGCGGTCAGGATCTCGGATACGCCAATGCCGCACAACGAGCAATCGACTACGCGCAGCATCACTGGTGGGCAGCGCTGGCCTTCGTGTTGGTCTACCTCGCTCGTCCACTCATCCTTTTCCCGGCATCGATACTTACCGTGTGTGGAGGGCTGCTGTTTGGACCCGTCAGTGGAATTGCCCTTGCCGTGCTGGGCGCGAATGCGTCCGCAATGGTCGCTTACGCAATTGGTCGGTGGTTGAGGTCCAAACCTGTTGCTCACGAGGCGGTAAAAACTTCCCGCGCGCCTGGCCTGGCCGACAATCCAAATACGGTTCGGGTCGATGATGAAACGCAGACCACCGCTTCGTTTGCGCGACGTTGGGGGACCAGGCTGCGCGCGCAGGAGTTTGAAACGGTGCTGTTGCTAAGGCTTTTGGGGATTCCTTTCGACGTCGTCAACGTAGGTTGCGGCATTCTCCACATCAATCCCAAGCGGTTCCTGTCGGCCACCATTATTGGATCGCTTCCCGCAACCGTGGCCTTCGTGCTGCTCGGCGCTTCGCTCGATCGGGTTGATCAGGGCTTTGGTGGAATCGACAAAGAAACCCTCGTTTTGTCTGTAGCGCTGATCGCTGGCAGCATCGGGGTAAGCCAAATAGTTAAACGTCGATCAAAAGCCCGGATTACCTAGCTTCGCGCTGTCGAAGGTCGGCTGTGAACCGTCGTCTTTAGAAGGTCGGCCGTAAAGGGCCTGCTGAGGCTGGTCGAAAGAACATCAAACAATCGTCAACGGAGAACCCACGAAAATGTCCGCAATGTCTGCCTCAACCGTCCTTGCCCCCAACTGCGACCCCGCCGATGCTGGTTTCGACGCCGAACGCCTCAGTCGTATTGCCACCCATCTCGATACGTATCTCACATCGCAAAGACTGCCGGGCTATTCGGTGGCAATCAGCCGAAATGGTAAGCGCCCCTACGTTCATACCAGCGGCATGCGAGACATGGAAGCTGGCTTACCCGTAGAGACCGACACCGTGTTTCGGATTTACTCGATGACGAAACCCATCACCACGGTCGCTGCCATGATGCTGTTCGAACGTGGCCTGTTCGACATCAACGATCCGGTAGCGAAATTCATCCCGTCGTTCGGTGAATCCCGGGTCTATCTACGTGGTCCTTCCACCAATCCGGGCACCGTTCCCCAGCAGCTTCCAATGACAGTAAAGCATCTCATGACCCATACTGCGGGACTTACGTACGGTTTTGCTCACGCAAACGGAATCGACAATTTGTACCGTCAAGCCGGCTACGAATGGGGTACCCCGAAGGGTGTTGACCTTGCTACTGCGTGTGACACCTGGGCCAGCATGCCGCTGTTGTTTCAACCGGGAACCGAATGGAATTACAGCGTGGCCACCGATGTCTTGGGTCGGGTTGTCGAGGTAATTTCCGGACAATCGCTCGACGTATTCATTGCCGAAAACATCACCGGTCCACTGGGCATGAACGAAACAAGTTTTTGGGCGACCGACGAGCAAGCTGATCGTTTCGCTGCGCTCTATGCCCCACGTGCTGGTACCAAAACGGCGTTTCGAATCGATGCCCTTGGAAAGCGTCCAGATCAACCACCACTCATGCTCTCCGGTGGTGGCGGGATGGTCTCCACGCTTGGCGACTATTTACACTTCACCGAAATGCTTCAGGGCGGAGGCGTTCGTGATGGCGTGCGTTTGCTGGGAAACCGCACACTGGCCTTTATGGCGTCAAACCATCTACCCGGCTGCGCCACGTTGGCCGAAGTTGGGCGTCCGCTGTTTAGCGAAACCAACAACGAGGGCACCGGCTTTGGTCTTGGATTCTCCGTTGTCGTCGACCCCATCGCTACGGGCTCACCGTGTTCAAAAGGCGAGTTTGCCTGGGGTGGAGCCGCTTCCACGGCATTTTGGGTTGACCCGGTCGAGGAACTTTCGGTGGTGTTCATGACCCAGCTGCTGCCCTCGTCAACGTGGCCCGTACGAAATGAACTTCGCCGCCTGATTTACGCAGCTCTGGTCGATTAATCGAACAAAGAGGCGCGACACCTCAAGCTGCCGGGGCCGGGTGCCGATGATTTACAGGTGAAATTGGGTTTTCGAAAGCGTTCAACCCCGACCAACGTTGAAGCTCTGTTCAGTTCCGCGAGCTTGGATCAGGCCCCGGCAGTGGAACTCGTTGATGTCCGAAAATGCTACGGAACAAAAAAAGCCGTCGACGGCGCGTCTTTGACGGTTCATCGCGGCACCTTCACCGGTCTGGTCGGCCCCAACGGTGCCGGCAAAACCACCATACTTCGCATGATCACCGGGTTATGCCGGCCCGATACGGGAACGGTTCATTTACTCGGCCGTTCTGTATGGCCTGATCCCACCAGTGTGCGCCAAGTAATGGGAGTGCTACCCGACGATCTTCGGTTGTTTGAGAGGCTCTCCGGCCAGGAATTACTCGTGTACATCGGCTTGTTGCATGGCATTAGCTCCGACGACATTGTTCCGCGCGCGGAGCAGTTGCTCGATGTGTTTGGGTTCGAACAATCCGCCGATGAACTCGTGGCCGATTACTCAACAGGCATGCGAAAAAAGATCGCCCTGGCAGCCGCACTCATTCATGCCCCAAAGATTCTGTTTCTCGACGAGCCCTTCGAATCAGTTGACCCGGTGTCGGTTCGCGTGCTCCAAGATGTACTTCGCTCCTACCAGGAAGCCGGTGGGACGGTAGTGCTCTCCAGCCATGTCATGTCCACCGTGGAACGTCTGTGCACTTACGTTGCCATCGTCGACCGCGGACAAATCGTGCGTTCTGGAACCGTTGCTGAAGTTGCCGACGGGGGCAAGCTCGAACAAGCCTTCTTTGATGCGGTAAGCAATCCCGGCGCTGCACCTCAGGTGCATGACCGAGCTGTTCCGTGGACACCGATCGAATCCGCTTCAGCCCCTCGAAACGCCTTCGAGTCCTTCACGGGCAACACGGGCAACACGGGATTGGACAGCACAAGTGTCTCGCAGAGCGAAGACGATCTTCGGGAAATGGCTGAGGTTCGCTAATGTTACGGACTCTGCTCTCCTTAAAGTTGCGCATCATGCGCAGCGCTATGTCTGGCTCGCCAGCCAAGTTGATCTTCGGCTTTGGTTTTCTGGTCCTGTCAGGTTTTGGATCGATCTACAGCGCGTCAAAACTCGCTGCCGCAGCACAACAGGGCGGCGCCAACGCCACAGAATCCTTGGTGATGGGTTGCACCATTCTGTTCGGCCTCTGGGTTTTCGGGCCACTGCTTGTCGGCGGCGTTGATGATGCGCTCGACCCCACCAAACTTGCACTGCTGCCGCTAACCAAACGTGAACTTCGTGGAGGACTCGTTGGTGGGGCGCTCATTGGGCCCCTGCCGTTCGCCACCATCATCACCTTGGCCGGAATCATCGTTGGCTACTGGCACGGTGATGCTCGGGCTTTGTTCGCCGTGGTTGGTGCGCTGTTGGTTCTGCTGTTCAACCTCACCTCTTCACGGGCACTGTCGGTTGGTTTGGCTTTCGCCGGACGTTCCCGAAAGGGAAAGGACCTGGCCGTGCTCTTGGCATCGCTCTGTGCCGCCACACTGTTTCTCGGCACGCAAGCCATGCGGTTTTTGGGTCCGGCCCAAAAAGCGGCGATTCTTCGCGGCATGCGTTGGCTCCCTCCCGGACAGATCGCTTCAGCCATTCTCGAAGCTAATAGGCACGCATATGTTCCCGCGACCATTCGGCTTTTGGCGGTCCTTGGAACTGTGGTTGGCTTGGGCCGAGCGTGGATGCACGGAATCGATTTGTTGTTGGTCGACACCGAATCGGTCCGCCACAAGAAGCGCAAACGTACGATTGACGGCCTCGGCGTGATTCCTCTGTTCCTTCGACGTTGGACCGCCAAACCTGCAGCCATCCTCGTTGCCAAAGAATTGCGCTACCTGGTTCGTTCACCGCAACGACGATCTTCAATGATTATCTCCATCGTCATCGGCACCGTGATTGCCTTGATGCAGTCCATGCGGTTCTCGTCGTCAAACTCGGTCTCGGTCTTGGGCGCTCCCATCGCCATGTTGTTTGGGGTACACGCCACCAACAATCTGCTCGGTACCGATTCAGCTTCGTTGTGGATGGAGCAAACCGCAGGAATCAAACTCAAAGATCAACTCATCGCCCGAGGGATAGCAGCCACGCCAAATTTGTTCATACCCTCGATTTTGGCCGCATTCGTGTTAGCCGTGATGACCGGCGGTTGGGTGGAGTTTTCGATTATCTGCGCCGCCTCCTTGCTTTGCTGGGGCATCCCGTTAGGTGTAGGAACACTGATCTCCGTCATTGCTCCGTTCAACCAGCCCGATGTTGGCAACCCCTATTCGAACAAGCGATCACATTCAGGCCATGGTGGTTTAGTAAGTGTACTTGCTATCGTCGGAATCGTGACGTTTATGGTCGCTGCTCTGCCCGTGGTTGGGGTAGTGGCTGTTGGATACTTCACCCGGTCTTCGCTGTTTCTGGCCGGTGGCCTCGCCATTTCCACGATCTACTCCCTAGGAATCTGGCGCCTAGGAATCTGGGCGGCTCTGCGAGTAAAACGCGGCCGCGAGGTAGACCTCCTCGCCGAACTCGGCGGCCGACGCGCTCTCGCGTAATCCGACGTTTCCTCTGCGTTCCAGTCCCGGCGGCCATGGGTTGGGGCAACTTTTGTACCGTTGGGGATCAAATGGCAGGACATTAACTGCCCCAACCGAGCACAAAGCACCCCAACTCCATCGTTACAGGCCTCCCGCCGACCGACCGTCGCCCGAGTAGGCAGAGTGGCTTCACCTGACCTGGACTACGTGCCCGAGCGGAGGGCCTCCACGGGTTGCAACCCTGCAGCTCTCAGGGAGGGGTAGATCCCTGCAACAAGTCCCACCAGAGCACCGAGCAAGGGGGCACCGACGGGGACCCAGTTGTCGAGGACGGGGGTCCATTCGCGTGCCGCACTGATTCCTACAACAATAAGTACACCTATTGATGCACCGACTACTCCACCAATAAGGCCGGTAATGGTTGACTCGGCGAGAAACTGGCTGGCGATGTGGCGTCGGCCAGCTCCTAGCGCTCTACGTAAACCGATCTCGCCGGTTCGTTCCATCACCGACACCAACGTGACGTTGGCAATGCCGATGGCCCCGACCAAGAGCGATACTGCACCGAGGGCCAAGAACAGCGAGTTGACGTCGGACTGCACGCCTTCCTTCACACGTTTGGGTTCTGGCGGTGCCGTTACCGAGATGCGACTGGGATCATTCGGGTCGAGCGCAATTGGGGCTTGTCGGGCCACCAGTGTTGCCGCACCAACGGCCGTGTCGATGTGTACCGATCTGGGTGCGGCCAACTTGTAGATGGCCTTAGCAGTTCCATCGGGCATGATCACGCTGTCCAGCAATTCGGGCGAGCGAGCCACGTCACCAACAATGCCGAGGACGGTGAACAAACGGTTGCCGATGTAGATGGCCGGTTGCTGATCGACACGAACAATGTTTAGGCGGTCGGCAGCGGCTCGGCCGAGAACCACAACTCGATCTGCGCGCAGAGAATGTCCGGCATCGAAAATTCGTCCCTGCGAAAGTGTGGTCTTGACTGCGGCAAAGAGTCCCGGCGAAACGGCTTGCACCGGAAGTTGAAATTCGGTGATCTCCAACGTGTCGTTCACCGGAACTGACCGCACGAGTGCACCACCGGTACTCACTTCGCTAAGGGTTCCGGCGGCGTTTACCCCGTTGAGTCGCTCCATGCGTTCCTGGGCGTCCCACGGGATGCTCGACGAACTGTTGCCACTCAGCGCACTTGCCGGTTCCGCAGTCACCTCGGTGGCCGACAGCGCATCGAACCGACTCACAATCTGGTTGCCCGCCGTTTTCGATACCCCCAACGTGGCCACCAATGCGGCGATACCCAGCACCGTTCCCAACACCGTCAGCGCAGCACGAGCCGGACGCGCCACCAGCCCAGCCAACGACTCATTGGCCAGATCCCGCAACTTCAGCTTCGTCTTCATCGTCGCCACAGGGCGATCTTAAAGCCGATCAGCTCGAAAACTCGGCAGCACCAAGTCAACTGATGCTGCCCAGCAACTAGAACTGCACGACGAGACCGCTTCGTTCGCACTCACCAAAAGACCAAGTGCCTTCGTCATATATACACTCGAATGATATTTAGATATACTTTCCATCCATGAAGACACTGATTGACATTGATGAAGAGGCGCTCCGGTTAGCTCAAGAGGTGCTGGGTACAACCTCGAAGAAAGAGACCGTGAACCGATCGTTGATCGAAGCCGTTGCGCAAGCCGCCCGCCGCCGAAACCTCGAACGCCTAACTTCAGGACTTCTGCCCGACCTGGAAGACCCCTCCATCATGGGTTCGGCGTGGCAGCGGTAGCCCGTTACATCGCTGACAAGAGCGCTCTCGCTCGGCTCCGATATCCAACTGTCCAGGCCATCCTCGCACCACTTATTGATGCAGGATTAGTTGCGTCCTGCGGTGTGATCGAATTCGAACTGCTTTGGTCCACTCGCACACCAGCCGAGTTTGATGACGTGTTTGAAGAGCGCAGCCTGGGTTACGAATGGCTGGCGACAGAAGATGTCGATTGGCGACGAGCGTTGGCAGTTCAGCGCCAACTTTGGCACCTGAACCAAATGCGCGCTGTCCCACTCCCAGACCTATTGATCGCCGCAGTCGCCGAGCGGAACCGAGTCACGGTTCTCCACTACGACGCCGACTTTGACCGTATTGCATCGGTGACTCAACAGCAGGTGCAATGGGTCGTACCTCGAGGCAGCATCCCATGACGTTCCACAGTTCCCCGAGAATCCAGAGTTGCGCAGGTCATTCTCACTTCCCAAGGATCTCGAAAAGCGTTTGAGTACGTTCGTCCTGGCAAAGCCTCCAACGAACGGAGTGCTCATAAACGAAAGCACCGGAGTGTTGTTTGTCGATCCAATCGACGGGCTCTTTTGGTTGACCTTCGCAATGCCCGCGGAGTCCGAAGGCGGTGTAGCTCAAATCCGAGTATCCGGAAAGTCCAAAGACGAAGCGTTTACCGTTGCCCGAGCCATGCAAGCCGTCTCAGACATCCGCTGGAAATCCATCACAGAAAGGGCCGGCATCAAACCTTGAAGTAACAGCTTCGGGTATCCCTGAACGCTCAGCGCAACTTCAACTCGGCCTACCCGCAAACATCGACCAACAGCCCGATTTGAACGTATGCTTACAAACCACAACAGCCTCCGTTACTTGATCGGCGGAAGCGATGCGGACACAGCTGGAGCGACGTCGCAACATTTGGCTCGCCTTCGTACTGGTGCCGACGGTTGTTGCCGCCTCGTTTGGTCTTCGGTACCGATCGGAACACCACGACTACGTGCTGCTCATCGACAGCGAAACCGGGCAGACGTTGAGAGAAGGCGGTTGTGGCGGCGTAGCGGACGCGGCGCAAAAAGCGTTCGCTACCGTTGGGAAAACAACGCTGGAAACATTCGATTACTGGACCCAGAGCTGGCGCTATCCAGGCAGCAAATTCGGACCGCGCTGTGGCAATTACGGTCACAACGTTCAAAACCTCCGGTGACTAGCCCGAGACCCGCGAGTCGAGGTTCAAACCTTCCTTGGTGGCTATCGATCCATCAAAAAGCCATCGGAGCACTCGTGGATCCTTCGAGTTACTCGAACAGCTAATGAAGGAGTCGTTTCGAACGCTTAGTTTTCGTGGCGGTAAAAGTCAACGTGCTCGGGGGCGAGGGGGGTTTTGCCGAGAATGAGATCGGCGGCCTTTTCGGCGAGCATCATGACGGGGGCGTAGATGTTGCCGTTGGTGACGTAACGCATTGCTGAGGCGTCGACCACTCGTAAGCCCTGCGTGCCGTGCACTCGCATCGAATTGGGATCAAGTACCGACATTTCATCGGTTCCCATACGACAGGTGCACGAAGGATGCAGCGCCGTCTCGCTATCGCGGGAAACCCAGTCAAGGATCTCTGCTTCGGTGGAGACCGAAGGCCCAGGAGAAATTTCGCCACCGTTGTAACGATCCATCGCCGGTTGCGACAAGATCTTACGGGTCACGTTGATCGCTTCGGCCCACTCGCTGCGATCGGTCTCCGTGGACAGGTAATTGAACCGCAAGGCTGGCTTGGCAAACGGGTCCTTAGAGGTGATTTTTACCGAACCCATCGAATCGGAGTACATAGGTCCTACGTGCACTTGGTATCCGTGGCCACCTCCTGGCGCAGAACCGTCGTAGCGAACGGCAATCGGCA
>JAYTWN010000407.1:0-6081 GCA_043743435.1 Acidimicrobiia bacterium | reverse complement strand
CGCATATCGCAAGCCGTGGCCAACCCGAAGCCAGCGCCCACTGCAGGACCGTGCACTGCGGCAACCAAGGGGATGGTGATGCCGTAGAGGCGCATGGCGGATTCATAGAACGGACCAATAGGACTGGCGGTATCGGATTGCACGAACGCCCCAAAATTGCCAGCACGGGCCCCGTCGTTGCCAGAGAATTGAGCCCCGGCACAGAACGACTTGCCCTCGGAGCAGATCACACCGGCTCGGGCCCCGTCGCCAATCGCTTCCTCTAGGGCATCGGAGAGATCGTTCATGACCTCCGTCGAGGCAAAGTTGTGGGGACCTTGGCGCAACTCAACAACGACGACATGGCCAATACGGGTAGTTCCAACAGTGCTCATCCCTTGATGCTCGCACAAGTTCTTGGCAAGCCCAAACTGTTCTTGCTCAAGTCCCAGAACTTCCGAGCTCTCTGAGAGTCAGTTAGCCGCTCGTGCTGAAGACCCGCTTACCCGGCTTGGCACTGCGTGGTGTTCAACGAGAACTCTGGGACCACCCGAGCGCTTTGATCGATTGAGTTGTAGCCGAACACTGCGGATTGGTTGGTGGCCAGCGAACGTAACGAGGCTATTGGGGTCACCGTTACGCGGTTGGCTGACTGCGCTACGGAACCATTCCAGGTGTTTTTGACCCGCTGTGTTGCGGGTACATCCCAGGTGAGATCCCAATCGCTCAGCGGCTGACCCAAGTTGGTAACGGTCATTGTGGCAGCAAAAGCCAAACCGGTATCCCACGACTTTGTGTAGACGACGCGACAGGATCCAGCGGGTGTAAGTGACCGGGTCCCGGTTCCGACCGGGGTGGTTGGGGTTGGCGTGGTCGGCTGGGTTGTCGCTGGAGTTGTGGTGGTGGTCGAACTTGAGGCTGGAGCGGTGCCTGGGGTGATGTGGAGCAGAACCATCGAATACGGGGGAATCGAAACTTCCGCGGCCGCTGAGTTCACCACCACAATGGGGGTTGGTGGAGCGTTGGACAGGCTGTCGTTTGGATCGGCCACGCCATTGAAAATCATAGTTGTCCCCAGGAGCGCGGTTCCTACTGCGGAATCGGCTGTCATGGAGGCCACGCCGCTTCCAGCGATCTTTATGGCTGGACGTTTCGCCGTGCCGGTCTTGTTGATGGCCAAAACCGAAAGCGTTCCATCGGTGCTCTTGCCGGTGTAGACCGACATTGCTGTAGCAGAATCGTATGTAGACGTACTTGCTACAAACTGGCTGCCGAAACCTGACCACAACACCGAACCCCAGTACTGCGGATTGCGAATGTAATTGTCGTAACGACGAATTTGAGCGAAGGAAGAACCGTCGTAGTCCGCAGTGCCGTAAAGCTCAAACTGGTTGGCTCCAAGAAACCCTGCGCGCTTACCAAACGATCCAATAGAATCGGTCATGATGAGGGCGTTAATGACCTTGTTAATCCGCTGCGCTGGATCCCTGGCAGGAACCGGGGTCAGGTTGTATTCGCTGAGCAGCATGGGAATTCGTCGGCCGGCTTGGGCATCCATGAGAGAATTCATGCGAATCTCCAACCCAGCAAATACCGTTTGCGGGTATGCCAGGATCTCGGCGTTTCCGGCATCGGTGTTGTCAGGAGGAATGAACGAAAAGTATGGATGAACCTCTAGGAAGTCGATATCGGCGCCACCCAGGCGAAGCAGATCGGCAGTCCAATTGTTGTAAGACTCTTTCGGGTCAACAGCAGCAATGCCGAGCTGGATGGTTGGATCAACGCCGAGCATGGCTGCCTTGGTGGCACGGTAACCGTCGAAACGGTCCGCCCCAGTGCCAAGGCCGTTAAGTACATCGGAGGGATCGCAGGAGAACGTCACTTCCCATCCGTAGGAAACACAGCGGCTGTTTCCAGCGACTCCACCATAGGTTTCGTTGCCGAACTCCCAGAGTTTCACGCCAAGCGGGGCGCTGTGTCCGGCGTCGACACGCTTTTGGGCCCAGTAACCAACGGTTTTCCAATCAGCACCCCTTTGGTCGATGCCGATCGCTTGGGTGTTCGAAGGCGAACCGTTCATGAACGCTACGTACGCAGCATTTTCTTTGGCCGACGCATTAATATTAACGCTTACTAAGCCCTCCGCGTTGATGGCTTTGGCAAACCCGATGAAGTCCGATGGTTTTGCCAACCATTCCATTCTGGTCGTGGTGATCTCGTTTGTCACGGGATTTCGTTTGACCTGTGTGCAATCAACCGCGTTGAGAACCGGGCTTTGTAGTTGGCAGCTGGCCCATCCGAGATCCTGAGAAATCTGGCCACCCGGGTAGCGAATGAGACCAACTTTTCCGTTTGCTCGGGCCCGCAATGTTGGATCGCCATAGCCATCGGGTCCTGCATAAGCGCCAATGTTCGAGCCCCACATGCGAGCACTAAACGGCATAGTTGTTGCGGGGTCCAGAGTAATCGTGCCGTCTTTGGCAGCGCCTGGAATGGTCGTGGGAACGGTGGTGGTGGTTGTTGTTGTTGTTGGAGGCACTACGCCGTTGGTGAGCAAGACGTTGTCGAGACTGAAGGTATCGGTAGTAGAACCGCGCCAGCCGCCGATCCCTATTCGGCTGATGGTTCGTGGGTTGCCGAGATCAGCTGCGGAGAACCCAAAGTATGTCCACGTATTAGCTGGTGCGGTTACCGGGATAATGTTAGATATGCGACTGAATACATCATCGTTTCCGGTGAACAGTTGCAGATTTGCTCCTCTGCTTCCGCCGTGAACCCAAAATGACAACACGGTATTTGTGGCCACGGTTACTGGTTCTGAAGTACGAAACGAAACTGCCCCCCAGGCCGAGGTGACTTGCGCCGACAATGCAGTAGCCCCGCTTTGTACCGGATTGGAAGAGGCCGGGTTGGTTGTCGTGTTCCACGAGTAGTTGCTCCACGAGGTTCCCAAGGCATCGGCGTAGATGATCGGGGAGGCTAGAGCCGAGCTCGGTTTCGCAGTGGTGACAAGGGCAAGGCCCAGGCCGGCGAAGGTCACGCACGCGGCGGCCAGTGCGGTTAGGCGTTGTTTTGTTTCGCCAGTCTGCGAACGTAGCTTCACTTGTCCAGCCATTCGCTGTCCGACCAACCTGTATGCCCCATGGGTTTGCAGGCCATATGTCCGTTGCCTGGACGGGCCTACGGACGCGCTTGCCCCCGCGATGCCCGAAATTCCTTCGTTGTCGCCCGAGGTGAGCGGCGTTTGTTGTAACTCGTCGTGGGTGCTGCGGTCCATCTGGCCTCCTTGGCCTAACAAGGGTTGGGACTTTCCAAAATCTGTTGAAACTTCGGACCGCCAACTTGCTCGATTCAGCACTATCGACACAAAGGCTGCCGAACTGAAGACGTCGGGTTGGCGAAGCGAAGCGAAGTTGGGGCCCATCGGCGTTTGATGAAGTTCAACGTGACCTTCGTCGCAGGTCCTCGCTTGGGAAGCAAGCAGGGTGCTCACCTATCCTTCTGTGTCCGGTAAATCGACGTGGAGCTGCGTTCACTACGCCAAGGTTGCCGCTGTGCTGGACGCTTTGTATCTCAACAGCAATTGCATTTCCACGGTTGAATTCAGGCCGACATTTTGAAAGCGAGCAGGTCACCATGGCACAAGTTGGTACTCAAACAGCCGTTCTAGGTCGCAAAGCAGTGATCGTGGGTGTCGGCCAATACCGGAAGAATCCAAAATTCGATGGACCGTTCGCACCCTGGGAGCCTGCCCGGGCCATGGCCGATGCGATTGCTGTCGCGATTGGCGATGCGCAAGCGCACGGAGACGCCACCGCCCACAACATCACCGCCGAGACGCAGATGTTGGCCTGTATTGACCCAATCTCATGGAGCTACGACGATCTCTGCGCCACGACCGCAGAAATGGCCGGAATCCCAGCAGCGGTGGAAGGAGCAACGATTCCTCCCGGCGGTAACTCACCCGGGGACCTGATGATCCAGATCATCAACCGGATGGCTGAGGGAACCCTGTCGATTGCCATCTTGGCCGGCTGCGAGACGTTGTATTCCCGTCGTCGAGCGATGAAAGAACATATCGAGCTGCAGTGGACGCCCACCTCGGCGCCCCGGGATTTCTTCAAGGGCCAGCGGGAGCTAACCAACGATCTCGAAAAGCGCCATGGCCTGTACGCACCGATTCAGTGTTATCCGCTTTTTGAAAATGCCCTCCGTTTTGCTGCTGGCCGAACGGTTCCTGAACACCAAAGTTTTCTCGGCAAGTTCATGGCTCGTAACGCAGCCGTGGCGGCCACGAACCCCTACGCGTGGTTTCCCAACGCCTGGACTCCAACGGAAATTGCCGACCCGACCGCGGACAACCGCTGGGTGTGCTTCCCCTACCCCAAGCGCATGAACGCCATCATGGAAGTTGACCTGGCTGCCGCCTGCATCATCATGACCGAAGCCGAAGCCGATCGACGGGGAATCCCTGCCGCCTCGCGGGTAACAGTGCTGGGTGCCGGCGCAGCGGTTGATGCTTGGACGCCAACGGAACGCATTGATTTCCATACCTCACCGGGCATTGCCGCGGCCGCATCGGCAGCCTTTGTACACGCTGGAATTTCTGTCGACGATGTTGACCTGTTCGATTTTTATAGCTGCTTTCCTTCCGCGGTGGAGATGGCCCTTGGCGCGCTGGGCATCGCTGCCGATGATCCACGTGGAGTAACTCAAACGGGTGGTTTGGCCTATGCCGGCGGGCCCGGAAACTCCTATGCCATGCACGGACTTTGTGCCACGGTCGACAAGCTACGAGCAGGTTTCGGCACTGCTGGCGCACCGACGGTTGGATTAGTAAGTGCGCTTGGTATGACGGCAACCAAGCATGCGTACATGGTGATTTCCAATGATCCAGAACGTGTGACCTCAGCCGATGGTTTGGGCCACAAAGTGGTGCTTGCCGACGAGCTGAAGAACGGACCAACCTTGGTTGACGAAGTTTCTGGTGAAGGGGTTGTAGAGACCTACACCATCGAATTTGATCGCAACGGTGCCCCCATTCGCACCTTTATCGTGGTTCGTTTCGACGACGGCACTCGCACGGTAGCCAATGGCTCATGCTCACCAGATGAGGTACGTGCACTTATGGAATTTGAGGGTATCGGTTTGCGGGTGAGTGTCGTCGGTGGAGTGGCCGCCGAAGGTGACGCCAATATTCCTAATCGGGCCACACTTCTAGATTCCGCGTTCATAGGGTCAGATGGCGAAACGGTTACCCTATGATCGATCAAACGGCTTCGGTACTCGCTGGAGATTTGGCAATTGCTGGAGCGTTGGTGCTTCCTGGCCCCGGTCTCACGAAGCTTCGTCCGCCGGCTGATCCTCGGTCGATGGTGAGTCGCTCCCCGCAGGCAATAATTGGTTTGAACGAAGTTTCCTTTCCCGGTGTTCGCATGCCCGACCGCACTCGTGACATTGATTCCCACGGTGTTCGTATACGGGTTTTGGAATGGGGTGCGCCTGAGGCACCACCGCTTTTGCTGGCTCACGGTGGCATGGACTTTGCCCTTACCTATGGTGCGTTTGCTCCTCTGTTGGCCGACGGTGGCTGGCGCGTTGTGTCTTGGGATCAACGGTGCCATGGCGATTCGGATTGGGCGCCGATGAGTGGTTGGGCCTCTGATATCCGCGATGCTGCGGCGGTGCTTGATGCAACGTCATTGGAACCTCTCCCAATTCTTGGCCATTCCAAGGGTGGGAACTTGATTGTGCGCTTGGCCGAAGCTTGGCCGCATCGGTTCAGTCATGTGGTCAATATTGATGGGCTGCCCTCAACGAGAACGCACGGCGCAGCTGAACTTACCGACGAAGACCGTACCGAGCGGCTCGCCGTTGAGGTTGCTTCATGGTTGGATCATCGTAGGCGGACGAAACCGGATTCCCAACGCAAACCCGGCACGCTTGAGGAGTTAGCCAAGCGCCGGGCGGCAATGAACCCAAGACTTACGCATGAATGGCTTTGCTATCTGGCGTCAACGGGCGCTGCATCGAGTGCCGATGGTTGGCGGTGGAAAATCGATCCAATGTTGCGCCCGGGCGGGTTTGGTCCGTGGAAACCTG
>JAYTWN010000406.1:0-3732 GCA_043743435.1 Acidimicrobiia bacterium | reverse complement strand
TGCCCAGGAAGTCACCGCGCCGCTCTTTAGCCAACACGGCTTGGTACACCGACCCCGTTGTGGCATTACCGCCGCGCGGAATGTTTTCATCAATGAACCGTTCGTAGTGTCCAAGGTCAAGGTCGGTTTCGCCACCGTCGTAGGTAACAAACACCTCGCCGTGCTCAAACGGGTTCATCGTTCCCGGATCGACGTTGATATAGGGATCAAGCTTTTGCATGGTGACCCGAAGGCCCCGCTGCTTGAGAAGTCGACCCAATGAGGCGGCAGTGATGCCTTTACCAAGGGAACTCGCTACGCCACCCGTTACAAAAATGTGTTTGGCCACGGACCAATACCATAGGGCACCAGGCACCCGACCTGCACCGCAAACCCCAATTCTGGACGGTAAATTACAAATTTGTAATGCCATCACCGGTAGACACTTGTGCTCACCAGCGGCGTTGCCGTTGTGATGCGACGCCTACGGTCCACAAGGGTTCTTTCGTCACCACACCCGCGCAAACACGCTCAACTGATCTACGCATCCCAACCCATTCACGTCTCAACGCATTCACGTCCTAATCCATTCAGGTCCAGCCCGATGACCAACACCACAGCTGACGGCTATTTCCGGTGCGGTGCGCCAGCACGGTCAGCGGCACGAAGTGGAGGAGTTCGTTCGATAACCTTGCTGAAGGACACCAACTCGGCCGCTGCGTTCAAGGCGAGCACGACAGCCATAACCATCAAACGAACGGTGTTGGAAGCGTTTTCAACGAGGGCAGCGGCCAACACCGCACCCAGGACATTGGCTCCCGTGTCGCCGATCATTACGTGTTCTCGGAGATCGTCGATCAGCAATCCCAGCGCCGCCCCAATCACCACGGCCACGGGCGCCAAGGGCAGCCATCCTCCGCCTACAACCGCCCCAACGACGACAGCCGAAAACCCAAGTGCACTTACTTTTATGGTTCGCCCTGGAGCCCGATCAAACAGATTTCCTACATTGGCGCTCAGTGCTACCAAAGCGGCGTTGAACACCAACCAGCCAGCATTCGAGGCCTTGTCTTGGAGCAAAGCTGCTGATCCAAGCCGCCCAGTCGATCCGCCACCGCACTGCGAGGCCACAATCAAGGCCACAAACCCGCCGCCAATCAGCTTTATCGCACCAGTCGAAGGACTTCCCCGCAGGATGGACCGCACGTGCCCTTTAAAACCTCTCGACGAATCGCTAGCGCCAAGATCGTCAATCAGTCCCAGAAAGGCGAATCCCAAGACCACAAACAGAATTGGCAGTCGAAGTCCGCTTTGCGATAGCGGTTCCCCGATACCGATAGCTCCGAGCACGATGCGGACCGACTCGATCAAGAGCATTGCGCACACCACCACTAAACCACCAGCGGTAGACAGTTCGTGTTTGCGGTAGTTCAGGCGACGAAACACTGGCGCCGAAAGCATTGGTCGCAGGATCATCCAAAGCAGCCGAGAGGCCACGAACCCGGCGCCCAATCCAGCTGCGATGCCTCCCAACTGGGAACTCACGCCGAGCCTCCCCCGTTGCGCCCGGCAGAACCCGCCACGACCGATCCCGCATCAATCGAACCCCGCAACTTGCCAGCAAACACTGCCGAGGCGCCCAGCCCCAATGAGTCCGGACCCGAGACAAATCTTGAGGAGTCCGGACCCGAGACAAATCTTGAGGAGTCCGGACCCGGGACAAATCTTGAGGAGGCACCATGGCGATCGCGGTCAAGAGCCAGCAGTGTGATGAACGGCCCCAAATACACAAACACCAACGCCGTTACGACGGTGCCCGAATCGTTGACAGCGAAGCCCAACAATCCACACAGCAGGGCCGCCGATACCCCAGCCCGCAAGGCCGACCCTTTGGGCATATCCCGTTCCCATCCGCGTTGCACCACTAAAAAAAACAACACCACCAAGGCAATGACGGGCACAATCCACGTCCAAAATGAACCGGTAAATACCCGAATATTGGTGGACAGTTTGCGCCCGACCGTGGTGAGAAACGTGTTGTCCCCTGATCCAGCAATGTCGGCGGCGAAGCGACCGAGATGGCTACGTTGATCAGCCGGGCGCAGGAGATCAATTCCCGTAGCCAGGGCGATCAGAGCCAGCGTTGCTCCACCGGCGTACAGCAACGTTCTCGTTCGCAGTTGTCGACCGCTGAGCACCACCATGAGGAGACCAAACACGGGAACCAGCGTGAGTATCCCGCCAACATCGGAGCCGAGCATTGGTGCGCCATCGGCCACAAACACGACCATGCAAAATACTGCGGCTCCACATAGCGCTTCGGTTCGTCTGCGCGCATAGTGGACGTGAATTGAAGCCCACAGAACCGTGGTGGCAGCTAACGCCGCAAAGGCCGCATTGCCAATGCCGGTAAAGCGTGCAGCGGTGTGAGGCGAGTAACCCAAAATCGAGGAATGCTGGAGATGTGCCCCGGTCCACAAATCCACCACGTTGATCGCTGCGGTCCCAAACAGTACGACGGAGAGCGCAGCGAGTGGATGGCCGTTGCGGCGTCGAGCCAACCACACCACAGCCAGGTCGATAGCCGCGATGGCCACGCCACCAAACGGTCCGAGCGACCAGGTGTGTGGAATAGCGCGGAACACAAAGGTGGCCAGCGGCCAGGCGGCCACGGCCAAAACAATCCAGGCAATCGCAGCCGAAGCTCGCCCCACTCCCCCACGGGAACTAAACAACAACATGGTCAGGAGATAGGTGATCGTTTGGAATATCACGTAGCCCTTGGTGAGCGGCAGATAGATCCGCTCTCGATATCCGGCCAAAGAATTCATGTCCCGAAGTTCCTCAACGTTGAGTGCACCGGAAACCTTATGTACACGTAACACATGGCCGATCATGCCGACGGCCGGTTTCTGTCCCAGGGCATCAAGCACCGTCGGCGCTACGTCGGTCAGGGTGAGCAACGATGGTCTACGGGTCGAAGGGGAATGCAAATAGCCGTGTGCCATTCCCGCTCCCGCCAAAACGGTAGGGGTGAGTTCCCACGTGCCGGTCGGCGGACGAACACTGACCACCACCATCAGCGTGCTTTTCGGCAGGGCCCGAACCACTTCGCCGATGATGGCATCGGTTTCTTTCAACGCCCGAATGCGGAGCCGCTCAAACTGATCCGGGTCTGTTTCTGCCTTCATGGCAAACGCCCGGTCAAGCTCGCCGGCGTCCACCACGGTCACGCTGCCGGACCTTGCTGCTTTGGCTACCGCCGCTACGAAAACCTTCCGGTCAACGCGAACACCAAACGGCGTAAGGGTATCAACCTTGAGGAGCCCATCGACTGCCCCGAAGCCCACCGATCCGGCCGAATCCGCCACGCTAATCGCCGCAGGCCTTGACAATCCAGCAACCGGATCCTTCCCCACCAAACCGGTATCCGAAGCATTCACCACCGCAGTGGACAACTTCGCCGCCGCTAACGCGTCGCCCAACGCTCCAGGGAAACTGGAAAGGAAACGTTTCTGGTTCACGGCGATCATTTGCGCCATGCCCACCACGACAACTGCGCCCGATGGTTTTTTACCGGTGCGAACAGCGGCAACTTCAGCGGCCTTGAGTAGACCAACCGGCGCGTCGGCTGCAAACGCATCAGCCCCAGCGTCATTGGCCCGCACCCGAGCACCGGCACCCATTGTGGCGTAGCCCTCAACCGTCGAAGGCCGCCCTCCCAAGGTTCGCACGCTGGTCGCACCAAGCGCG
>JAYTWN010000405.1:0-2516 GCA_043743435.1 Acidimicrobiia bacterium | reverse complement strand
GCCCGATGGAAACGGCAAATACAAAAAACCGCCGACCGACTGGCAACCGGCGGCCCTCGTCACGCAACACGCCGTCTGGTCGAAGCGGCTTGATCCGGTACACCAGGTCGAAGTTCGGCCCGAGACCGGCTTGATAGTGGAACGAGCCAATGGTGATGTCGATGGTCTTGTGCAGCCACTCGTTGAAGCGGCCTTGATATCCAAACATCAACTGCTGCGCCACACCCACAATGAGTCCGCCGAACAGTGCACCCTTGGTCGAATCGAGACCACCAAGAATCGCCGCCGGCACCGCGGTAAAGGAATAGGCGATCAGAGTCGGAGCCACGTTGCGTCCGTTCCCTGAAGACAACAACACTCCGCCGACGGTGGCAATGGCGGCGGCGATGGCCCACGAGAGACCGAACACCAGCTTGGGATTCACGCCTTGGGCAATGGCCGCTTCTTGATCGAGTGCTGTTGCCCGCATTGCTGTACCCATGCGACTTTTCGCGAAAAACGTAAGGAGCGCGCCCACGATAATGGCGGTGATCACCAGCGTCACCACGTCGATCAAAGTGACGGTGACACCGCCGATCTTGCGGAACGACAAGCCCATTGGATCGTTGAGCGAAAGCGGATCAGTTCCCCAAATCGAGATACCAATTTGCTCGGCAGCGATCGACAAGCCCAGTGTGGCCATGATGATGGTGAACGTTGGACGGCTACGAAGCCGAGACAACACCAACGCCTCGAGAGCAAAACCAACGAACGCCATGGTCAATGCCGCAAGCACAAGAGCAACCCAATAGTTCAGGCCCCACGTCACGGTGAAGTTGTACTCAAGGTAAGCGCCCGTAAGCATGAACGCGCCCTGGGCGAAGTTCAGCACCTTGGTACCGCGGAAGATAATCACGAAACCCAGGGCGACCAGGGCATAAATTGCTCCCTGCGAAACGCCTTGAACGAGGTAGGTAAAGAAGTCAGTCACGATGGCCTACTTGGTTGAGGACTGCGAAGAAGCAGGGGAAGAACCGTTCGACACATTCATATTCGACAGGTTCGACGGGTTCGATAGGCCCGAGGATGAGGAAAGCGAGTCAAGGTCGGTGCCGGCGAGGGGCGTTGCTCGAGCGTTGGTGGTACCCGTCGGGGCAAGATGCAGCCCCGAGAAAGCGCCAATAACCGGCTCACCGAGGGCATCAAAAGCCACGAGGTGCCGTGCTCGATTGAGCCCGTAGGCCTTGCGAACGAAGGGCCGAATCGCTACTCCGGTTCCCATGGCTATCACCCCAACCAACACGAGCACTGCGACACAAAGGCCGATTCGGACCCCTCCGTCGACGGAGCGAAGGTGACTGTTCAGCAACAAACACGCGGCCACCGCAGCGACCAACAGTGAGCGAAACACTCGGGAATCGCGGTGAGCCGACCGCGAAACACCCGCGCGGCCGCCAGCAATGGTTTTCATGGCCGAGCGAAGGCGGAACTGATGGCCAAGGCGACCCAATGAGCCGAACACCAATGTGATGGGATTAAAGGCTATCCGTCGCTTCTTTTTTCCTTCCGACGAAGCATTGGAACTGAGCCTGCGAACAATATCGGCGCGCATAGTTTCAAGGCGTTGGGCATCAAGCTGGACCACCGTTGGCTGCACCTGTTGCAGTTCCAAACCTTCGACCAGGCCACCAATGCCTACGTTCAGGATGGCGCCAGATTGCAGCCACGCCACTTCGGTAAGGGCACGTTCTCGCGGGCGAGCCATCGACAAAACGGCCAACAATTCATCATTGTCTTTCAGTTGTATGTCGGGATGGTGTTGCGTTCCGGCGGCGGATAACTCACCGTGGGTTCGCGCCACCGTTTCTGTAGGCGAGCCATATAGTGCGTAGACGTCAACGGTGGCCGGGTCTTCGGGCTTGCGGTTCCCAACCGTGGTGGGAAGATCAACCGTAGAACCAATGGCTCCGCGGATGAGTTGCGCCAATGCCAAGACCGCAACAGGCTGGCCAGTCCACGACGTCAAGGCCAGATCATGCATTCCTCGGGTATCGACGATAACCACGGTGGTAAGTGCACGTAGTGCTTCAACGTCGCTGCCAATCTTGTCGAACTGCTGCTGATCTCCCACGATGGCAAACTTCACCGCCGTCTTTTTCAGCAGCGTGGTCATCGTGAGTGGGGAAAGTCCAGACTCGATCGGAACCGTAACCGCACCGAGAGCCAGCGCCGCGAGGTCCGAAGCAATCATGGTGGGATGGTTCGCACCAACCAGGGCGACCCGGGTACCGACGCCCACACCAAGTTTGGAAAGACCAAAAGCGATCGACGTAACTTGGGCGCCAAATTCGGCCCACGTGGTTTGTTTCCAACGACCGAGTTCGTGATGACGGAGGGCAACGGCTTTCGGGCTGGCAGCAACTCGATTCAACAACAGTTGCGGCAACGTCACCAAGGTTGTATCACTCATGCCGAAGCCCCCAAATACGCTTCAATAACCCGAGGGTCATTTTTGATGTCAGCGGGTAAGCCTTCGG
>JAYTWN010000404.1:0-12306 GCA_043743435.1 Acidimicrobiia bacterium | reverse complement strand
GGGAGTGCGGAAATTGCTTTGGGTCGAAGAGGTGTTTTCTAATGCCCGCCGTATGAAAGCGGAAGGAAAACGAGATCGTTTGGTGGATTGTGGAAAAGCGGTTGGTGCGACTGTTGGTACTCATCGTCGTTTCCAAAATGGCGTCTTCTTTGGCGCAACGTTGGTTGGCTCTCGCCCGGTGAGGGTTTCAGCGAAGGCAGTGAATGACTTGGCGATCGGCGACTTTGGATCAGCCACGGTGATGGGTACGCCTTGGTTCGCGGCCGCCAACACGTTGCGATCCACGGGCAGCAACATCGAGGCTCGCATGCCAACGGCTACTTCAACATCTTCGGGTCGAGCGCCACCGGGAGCGTCGAAACGATTGATGATCAGGTGGCGTTTTTGATGTGTCATGCCGAGGCGATCAAGGGCATCGAGTTCGCGGCGCAAACTACGAACACTGGAAACGTCTACGGAACACACGAACACTAAGTCGGTGGCGATATCGATGACGGAGAGGGCATGGGGGTCGAGTCCCGCGCAGGAATCTACGACAACGAAATCAAACGAGTTGGTAAGTGCACGTGTTATTTGAACTGATTGTTCGAAGGACACGTCGTCGGCTTCGGCTGGATCTTCGGGCCCACACAGAACGTAAAGTCCTGATTCATGCGGGGTTAGGAATACCTTGACCACCGCACTGAAGTTCGCGCCGTCGCTTGAACCCATAGCCCGTGCCGCGTCGGCAACAGTATGTTCGGGGCTGAGGTGCAGAGCCCCAGCAACGTCGCCGAACTGGAGGTCAAGGTCGACAATGGCGACCCTGCCGGCTTCGAGTGAGTTGAGTGCCATGCTTACGTTGGTAGCGGTAAAGGTCTTTCCCACGCCACCCTTTGGAGCCAAGATGCTAATGACCCGTTTTGTAGGTTCCCCCGAGGTTGCGGTAGCTGCGACGGGAAGTGACGAACGCCAACGTTGCGCATGTTCGAAACCACGCTCGAGCACATCGAGGATCACGTCGTCGCTGGCTGCAGGAGACAACACGTCTCGCACACCGGCTCGAAGTGCTCGTTCGTACAAACCAGCTCGTGGCTCGGAAACAAGAACCAGATAGACGCCAGGATGTTGGCGGTTGATTTGTTCGGCTCTTGCTGCCATGGCTTCAACGTCGAGGTCTGGGCCGATAAAAGCTGCACCCATACGATCTGCATTTGGCGTATCACCTGTCGCAGGCCAGCGATGCATTCGTGGGCCACCGTTCGCCGTCAAAAGCCGGCGGATCGTTTGCTCAAACGGAACGATTGAACATACGAGGGCCACGTCGCCCTGGTCCCGAGGAACTTCACGAACTACTGGCTTTGGGGTGGCAATATCGGGAAGTAGCTGAGCAGCGGTTGGTCCGCCGCCGGAGCGTCGATCCGTGCTGGTTTCAGGCTGCCTAGTTTCGGTAGTCATAAGGTTCCTTGGACAGGTTTTTTCGTGGCGGTTCGAAACGTTGGTTGTTACTTAGCTGGGGTAGCGGCGGCGAGCGGCGGGACGGTCGCTGCGGCACCAGCAGCTAACGGCTTGGCGATAGGAGTCGGAACTGCGGGGCCCCCACCGGAGACAGCGACATTTACTGGGGTAACTGCGGGTGCCGGAATGGTTGTTTGTACCGGAATCGTGGTGGTAGCTGGGGATTTGATGTCAGAAGGAGTGGTGTCGCTCGTGACCTCATCTTGGGCCGGGACCTGGTTCGGCGTCGCGGCATAGACGTTGGAACGATCAATCACTTTGGTGTTGGCCTCGACCACAAATGGGTCTTCTGAGCCGAGCCAGAGTGAGCCGTACTTGGCGGCGAATACCAACCGTTCGGCTGCCGGTGCATCGACGCCGAGTTTCACCGAGATGGTGACTGGAGCGATGGGAGCAGCTGCGGCCGGTGCAGCAGGGTCAACCGGGGCCGGGGCAGGTGCGGCAACTCCGGCCAGAGCTGCAGGTGCTTTACAACCAACACAATCAAGCACGATGGCTTTGTGAATGATCAATGACGACGACGGGTTGAGTGGCGAAGGCTCGCCAGGGGTGTCACGTACTGGGGTCACGCCGGTAAAGGTGGCGAACACGGCTACTGAACTGTTGATGTCAATCATGCCGTTCATGGCCTGGAGCGGTTCTAGAGCAACCCAAACCCCAACGAGGCCTTTGGTCGTTGGTGCAGGGTTTTCGGCTTCGGCTTCTGCTTTCGCTTGCACTGGGCTCACAAATCTGGCTTTCACGATTTGTTCGTTGGGGAACAACTGCTGTGATGCGACCATGCCAGCAATCGCGGCTTGTGATTCGACGGTGTCAGCAAGACGGTCGCTGACTCGGACTTGGGCGACTTCGACCGAATCCCCGAGGGTGTCAGCGGAGGCACCCTTTGGAATAGGTTTGACGACCTTCAGTACACTTACGGTTGGCTCACCCACGACAGGCGCGGCCGTTTTCACGTCAGAGTTTACGGATTTCAGCAGGATTACGGTGCCGAGAGCGGCAACTACGAGCGAGGCAACGACACCTGTCAGTTTGCGGCGATTCATTTGGGAGTCTCCCGAAGTTGTTGGTATTGCAGGGGCGGAAAGCACGCAGTCTGGAGTGCTATGTACGTTCTATCGACGAGCGACCCGGCTGGCTTTAGGTTCATCCGTGAATTTGTTCGCAGTATTTTCCCTGTCAGTCCGATGAAGATTGGTCCAGGTTCTCCCATGTAGTGATCTCGTTGGGCTGGGGCGTCTCCAAGGTTCCTAGCTTCTGAAATGACCATGGGCTTCACAACGTTGTGGAGCCCATGTGGGTGAGTTTTTTGGTGTTTGTTTTACGATTTGATGAAGGGCTTGATTGAAAACCCTAATGAGTTGCTGCGGAGGTGGTGTGCCTGGGTTTCCAGGGAATAGGCCCCGGAAACGCAAGTGAGGGGCCCGAAGGCCCCTCATTTAGGTCAAACGAAAGCCGTTTGCTTTGCGGCTTACTTACCCATTGCGTTGTTTACATTGTTGAAGGTGCTCGCCACCTTGTCGCGCAATGCAGCGACGGCGGTGATGATACCTACAGCGATGAGGCCAACCATGAGTGCGTACTCAACGGCGGTTGCGCCACGCTCTTCGATTTCAGCCTTGCGACCGTTGATGTAGTTCTGGAGGTTTACGGAGAGTTCAAGCATTTTGGGTTCCTTTAAAGGTTTGGGATTTTGGTTTTGGCTCGTTTGAACCGGTGTGTTTCGGCGAGAAGCACACTCATAGCTTCGGCACTCTTGATCGTTGCTCCATCCTCAAAATTGATGAAGAACAGATTTTGTGGGGCCAAATGGTGCAGGTGAACCACGAGCTAAGAGCCCTGATGGGTCGTTTGGCCCGGATTGCTGCCACCTAATGCCGCAGGGTTTGGGCAAGTACCGGTGGTCATCCAACCTGATTGGTAAGCCAACGCGACGGCACCAACCACACTGCCGGTGCTGAGCTTTGCCAAAACGCCTCGGATTTGTGTCCGGATTGTGTTGAGGGATACGTAGTTGATGCGAGCGACGTCTTCAGGCGATTTTCCGCTGGCGAGTTCGCGGAGCACCCCTGCCTCTCGCTTGGTGAGGCTAGCGAAAAGTGAACGTTGTGTTCCGTGCGTTTGCCGGGCGACTCGTAGCTGGCTCAGTAATCCTTCTCGCACGCTTACCCCGAGAAGGGTTTCTCCTCTGCGTACCCGTCGGATGGTGTCTCCAAGCTCATCAAGGGAGGCGGATGACCCAACGAAGGCTTGGGCTCCATATTCGATCCATTGAGCTTGAATCAGGACCTGTTCCTCGCAGAACGCCACGACGACGCCTACCAGGCTGTGGTGCAATCGTGCGATGAACGTGCCGAGTCCCGGTTGATCTGGGCTCAGCGATCCATCGACTACCACGACCGTTTGGGTGTCGAGGGAGGCCACATCGAGCGAAGCCCAATGCACTGGAGAACCAGCGCCCAGGTGCTGGCAAAGAAGCTGCCCCACCATGGATTTTGGCCCGACGACGACGAGCGAATTCGTCATGGGAAATGGGTCCAAGTCGATCGTGTTGAACGCTTGAAATGAAGCGGTTTCTCGCAGTTGCTGGTGCAGGATCACTTGGCAGTCATCGTCAAATCTGATGATTGACTTGAGAAACTTTCTCGTGCGAGCGCTGCTACCGCGAATGCTCAATGCTGGCCCGGTTGATTTGTCCGCTTACGGTCTGTGAGGGTTTACCAGTAACCTTGGGCCTTGTTGGTCCGTTGTGGCACGGAAACCGGTGCTTGCTATTTGGTGATTTTTTTGATCCGTTCAGCGACCTCTGCGGCAAGATCATCGGCCCCGTTGGGTACTGCCGTGGTTTGTAAGGCCATGAGTTTCCCCAGGTCACCCTGCACACGAATTTTGCCGGACATGAAGGCTTGCATTGCTGCGGCAGGGTTTTGGTCCACAAACAATGCTTTAACAGTGGCGTAGTCGGCGGTCACGGTGACATCAGGCTTTTCGATGTGGGCGAGGTCCAATTGGATCCTGCCACTGGAGGAGTCCACGTGCGCTTCGATGGCCCCTTCGCCGAAGGGAACTTCACTGACCACGAGGTTCATGCGCATGGATGGCGCGTCAGGGACTCGGTCGGCGTATTCGTCGCGAATGGCGCGAGCTGCGCTGATCCATTTGTCGGAAAGGAATTCGTACTGCGCCACGGCGTGTTCCTGCTTCTCTGTTCGTCGTTGATCAGTTGCTTGGGTGACCGTTGCGAAACAATTCACGAAAACAACGACGAAACCTTAGTTTGCCTTGGTCGGTTAGCACTGCCTGCGCACAAGTTGTCTTTGATAGGCCTCGACTCAGCTGGGTTCGATCGCCGAGTCCACACTCGCCGTGAACACGCTGACTTCCTAGCAGCGGCTTGAGCCGATTAGGGTGACGAATGTGGCCGATAGCGATGGAGATACCCAAGGTTTGGATGCGGTTGATCTCGGGCCTGGAGGTGCCGGTGCTGGAGGGCTCGGTGGTTTGACCACTCGTGCGGGGCGAATCAGTCTTCGCGAGCGCAATCCCAAGTGGAAGAACCCCGCGTTGCGTATCGATATGTCCACCTGCATTAACTGCGATACGTGTCTCCGCCATTGCCCTCCGCATTTTGGGGCGATTTTTAACCACGGGCTTGATGTGATCATCGTTCCCGAGTTGTGTTCGGGGTGCGGAAAGTGTTTGCCCCCGGTTTGTCCGGTTGATTGCATCGTGGTTGACCCCACGCCTGAATCCACGCCAGACGATTGGTGGGATTACCCGCTTTCTTCTGAGGACCCGTACTCCTAGTGGTCTGTCGCTGAAATGAGGGAGGTGATGAGCGAGTCAGCGGCGAGGAGGGTAAGGACGCGCAACGAAGCGCCTGCCCTGTCCAACCGCTAGGCGCAGGACGCAGCCATCGTTGTCGCTGGCCGCTCAGCGGCCCCGGTATTTCGGCGACAGACCACTAGGGTGGGCGCTATGTCCGATCTATCTTCTTCAGTTGTACTTGCCGGCGCAGAGCCGCTTTCTCACGTTGGCACCAACGGTTGCGGCGTCATCGTCCTGCATGGCTTTACCGGCAATCCGTCGTCGATGCGTGGAGTGGCCGAAGCATTTGTTGCTGCTGGATACACCGTGGAGATGCCTCGTTTGCCTGGTCATGGAACGACCTTGGCCGACATGATGACCACGTCGTGGGCCGACTGGAGCGCTTGTGTGTCATCGGTGTATACCGAGTTGGCTACCCGGGTGACCAAGGTAGTTGTGGTCGGTTTGTCGATGGGTGGCACGCTCACCGCGTATTTGGCAGCCCAGAACCCCGAGATTGTGGGAATCGTGACCATTAATGGTGCGCTTGAACCCATGAATCCTGATTTCCGGGCCATGGTTGAGGGCATGGTGGAAGCGGGCGGCGCTGAGATCCAGGGCATTGGGTCCGATATCGCCATGCCGGGTGTTGTTGAAAGCGCCTATTCGGGTACTCCGCTGGCCGGTTTGTTGTCGTTGGCTGACGGTGGAGCCGCGCTCGATGCTCTGGTCCCTGGAATCAAATGCCCCTCCTTGGTCATGTATTCACCGCAGGATCACGTGGTGGCCGTGACTGCGTCGCCGTATTTTGCTTCCAAAGTTGGCGGGCCGGTTGAAGTGGTGACCCTTGATCGCAGTTTCCACGTTGCCACGCTGGATTTCGACGCCGAGCTGATCAACGAGCGTTCGGTGGCGTTCGCCAATCAGGTCTGTGGTCTTTGATCGTCGTTGCCGTCGCCTGTTTTGTCCTTGATCGGCGTTTGTGGTGATTGTTTCTATAGGAGATCTCCTCGTCGACGTGGTTTGCACACTGCGTGATCCGTTGCGTCGGGGGACTGATGCGTTTTCCACCAATACCTTTCGCCAGGGCGGCAGCGCTGCCAATGTGGCGGTGGCCGCGGCTCGGGCGGGTGCGTCGGCGCGTTTCGTAGGTGGTTTGGGCGACGATGCCTTTGCCGATTTTCTGTCGAAGACCATGGTTGATGCCGGGGTGAACCTGTGTGCCCCGCGGTATGGCGCGGCGTCGACGGGGACGGTGGTGGTCCTGGTTGAGCCTGATGGAGAACGCACGATGGCGCCGGATCGTGGGGCGAGTGGATTGTTGAATCCGCCGGATCGGGCTTGGTTGCTGTCAGCTTCGGTGCTGCATATTCCGCTGTATGCCTTCGAGGTTGACCCTTTGGCTTCGACTGCTACGACCTTGGCCCGGTGGGCTCGGGAGGCGGGGATTGTCGTTTCGGTGGATTTGTCGGCTGTTTCGTTGCTGGAAAAAATGGGTATTGAGGGGGTCGAGGCATTGGCCGACGAGCTCCGTCCGGATCTGGTGTTCGCCAACCGTGATGAATCGCGAGTGGCGGGGGCGTTTCGGTCGGCGAAGTTGTTTGTAGAGAAGAACGGCCCGGACCCCGTTCGGTGCTTCGCTCATGGTGAGTTGGTTGACACGATTACGGTCCCGGTCTTGAATGAGGTGCGAGACACCACGGGTGCCGGGGATGCCTTCGCGGCGGGATTCCTGTGTGGGTTTGTTGGCGGGCTTGAGGCGAGGAGTAATGTGCAACAGGGTTCAGCGTTCGCAGCGAAGCTCCTGTGTCCGTAGCGAGTCTTCCCTCGCTGGGTGCGGGAGATGCGACTCAAACTAAAGGGTTCGATCGAGAGAACTTGTTGTAGAGCTGCCCTGGAGCGGGAAAGCATCCGAGTCGAGGAGGGCTCGCCAGTAGGATCGATGACATGTCGTCGCCTCTTACCCGTGCAGAAGTGGTCCATGTGGCCGGTCTGGCTCGGATCGCCCTAACGGATGCCGAGATTGACCAGTATCTGGTTGATTTGGGTGGAATTCTCGGTCATTTCTCCGATATTGCTGCGGTGAATACCGAGGGAATTCTGCCAACCGCACATCCGCTCGGGCTTACCAACGTGTTCCGGGCTGATGTGGTTCGCCCGAGTTTGAATCGCGAAGAAGTGCTGGCCATGGCGCCGCTTGCTGAGGATGACCGTTTCCGTGTGCCGAAGATCTTGGGTGAGTCATGAGTTCTGCTGCTGTGTCGACTGGTGCTGGACCTGTTGGTAACGTCGGCATTTCGTTGCCACCTGGGCACGCTGACACGGCTTCGGTGATTGCCGCCGATGTCCGCTCTGGTGCCCGTTGCGCCGTCGCCGTGTTGGCCGAGCACTTTGCTCGGATCGATGCTTCCGAGGCCGATGTGCACGCGTTTAACTATTTGATGCGAGCCGAGGCACAAGCTGCCGCCGAAGCCGTGGATGCTGCCGTTGCCGCCGGACGCGATCCTGGGGTGCTGGCCGGCGTGCCATTGGCCCTCAAGGACAATATGTGCACAAAGGGAATCCCTACGACGTGCTCGTCGAAGATTCTCGAAGGTTGGGAGCCTCCCTATAACGCCACCGTCGTGGATCGTTTGGCCGCCGTTGGTGCGTTGTTTGTGGGCAAGTGCAACCTCGATGAGTTCGCCATGGGTTCCTCAACCGAGAACTCGGCGTTTGGTCCAACTCGCAATCCCCATGATTTCACCAAGGTGCCGGGTGGCTCCAGTGGGGGGAGTGCGGCTGCGGTGGCTGCGGGGTATGCCGCGGTTTCGCTGGGTTCTGATACGGGTGGTTCGATCCGTCAACCGGCATCACTGTGTGGCCTGGTTGGTGTTAAGCCCACCTACGGTTTGGTGAGCCGATTCGGACTTATTGCCTTTGCTTCTTCGCTTGATCAGATTGGCCCGTTCTCTCACACGGTGGCCGATGCGGCGTTGCTCCTCGAAGCCATCTCAGGCCACGACCCCATGGACTCCACCTCCTACAACGCGCCCGCGCCTTCATTGCAAGCTGCCGTGGCCGACGGGATTGCCAACGGTGTTGCTGGCCTTCGCGTAGGGATTGTCACCGAGTTGGCAGGGGAGGGGATGTCGACTGATGTGCTGGCCCGTCTCGAAGTTGCCGCACAGCGCCTACGTGATGCCGGTGCGACGGTTGGCCACGTAAGTGTGCCTTCTACCAAGTTTGGTCTGTCTGCTTACTATTTGATTGCGCCCGCAGAATGCTCCTCTAATCTTGCCCGCTATGACGGTGTTCGTTACGGCCTGCGCATCAAGGGTGAATCGGCGGCGAACCTGCAAGACATGATGTCGTCTTCTCGTGCTGCTGGTTTTGGATCCGAGGTTAAGCGCCGCATCATGCTTGGTACCTATGCGCTTTCGGCTGGTTACTACGACGCGTACTACGGCCAAGCCCAAAAGGTTCGTACGCTTCTTATTCAAGACTTTGCGCTGGCGTACTCGCAATTCGATGTGTTGCTAACGCCAACGTCGCCTACCACGGCGTTCGCTTTTGGTGACAAGACGGCCGATCCCATGACCATGTATTACAACGATGTGGCCACTATCCCTTCGAATCTTTCGGGTGATCCGGCCTTGAGTGTGCCGTGCGGGATTGGTGACGATGGCATGCCCATTGGGGTGCAGTTGTTGGGGCCCAAGCTTTCTGAGGCCACGTTGTTGAAGGCTGCTGCGGTTATTGAGAAGGGAAACTGGTCATGAGCAACTTTGGGTGCGGAGCTCCTGAAGTTGCTCGTTCAAAGGGTTTTTGGGTGAAGGTCGCTACAGATATTCAAAAGGGGATTTGGTCATGAGCGATGAGATGTCGGAAGAATCGGGGGGATTTGGGGGCGGAGCCCGCAGCGGATGGGAACTGGTTGTCGGCCTGGAGGTTCACTGCGAACTGGCCACGAACACTAAAATGTTTTGTGGTTGTGCCAACTCGTTTGATACCGAGCCCAATACCAACATTTGCCCCGTGTGCTTAGGGTTGCCGGGATCGTTGCCGGTGATCAACCAGACCGCGGTTGAGTACGCCATTCGTATTGGTTCGGCGCTGAACTGCACCGTGGTTCCCAGCACATTCCATCGCAAGAACTACTTCTATCCCGACATGACCAAGGACTACCAGGTCTCCCAGTACGACCAGCCCATCAACGTCGACGGCTATTTGGATCTTCCCAATGGCACCCGTATCGGTATTGAACGTGCACATATGGAAGAAGACGCGGGCAAGTCGTCGCACAAGGGTGGTTCAGGGCGCATTGCCGGTGCCGACTATTCCTTGGTCGACTACAACCGTGCGGGCGTGCCGTTGGTAGAAATCGTTTCGCGGCCCGATATTCGCTCCTCGGAAGATGCGCGGATTTACGCCTCGGAGCTACGGGCCATCCTGATTGCTACCGGTGCTTCCGACGGCAAGATGGAAGAAGGCTCGATGCGGGTTGATGCCAACGTTTCGGTTCGTCGCTACGGGGACGAACTTGGTACGCGCGCAGAGGTAAAGAACGTGAACTCGTTGCGTTCCTTGCAGCGGGCCATTGACTATGAGGCAGCCCGGCAGATTGATTTGTTAGAAGCTGGCGGCAAGATCGTGCAGGAAACTCGCCATTGGAGTGAGGCTGATGGACGCACGTCGTCGATGCGTTCCAAGGAAGAAGCCAACGATTACCGCTACTTCACCGAGCCCGATCTCGTCCCTATGTCGCCCTCGCCAGAGTGGGTGGCCGCAATTGCCGCAGCGCTTGTGCCTATGCCCGCAGCTCGGCGCATCTCGTTGAGCGAAGCAACCGGGGGCGAGTTGTCCCCGTCCTCGGATCCGGTCGTGACGGTCGTCGATCAAGGTCTCGATGGCTTGGTGCTCGCGGCGATTGCCAAAGGTGCTCCGGCACGTTCTGCCATCAACCGTGCTGCCAATGAACTCGGCGCCGCCCAGGCTTCAGTCATAAGCGCGCTGAATGTTGATTCGTTTGCGGCCATTTTGGTGATGGAGGCCGACGGGAAACTCACGGCGACCCAAGCCAAGCAAGTTCTGGCCGAAATCCTCGCTTCCGGTGCAGACCCCGTGGCCATCGCCAAAGCTCGCGGGTTTGAAGCCATGGAATCCGGCGCAGCCGAAGGCTTAGTTGATCAACTCATCGCCGCCCACCCCGCCGAGTTCCAACGCCTCAAAGACGGCGACCCCAAAATCGCTGGCTTCTTCGTCGGAGCGGCCATGAAACTTTCCGGTGGCAAAGCCGACGGCAAAGCCATCACCGCCCTTCTCCGCAACGCCGCAGGCTTGTAGGTCGGACAGTCTGCGCAAGGCATTAAGGGTTGAAATCGAGGGCAGGCAGAGGATACGATAGATGTATGGCTAAACGTAAGATAACGGTGACGGTTGACGAATCGGTTCTCGAGGCAATCGAACGTCTCGGGATACAGAACCTTTCCGCCACCGTGAATGCAGCCTTGCTGGTGGAAGTCGATGCAGTGGGCCATCGTCAAGCCCTTGGGAAGTTGCTGTCCCATTGGGATCAAAAATATGGCGAAGTTCCCGAGGCGGAGCTCGTTTCTGCCCGAGCGATGTTTGATGAACTCGAGGGTGTTGCGATGTCTCGAGTTGCATGAGTGCCACCTCGGTGGTTTTAGATTGCGCCGCACTTTCTGATTTGGCGGATGCCGAAACGAAGAGACCGAGCTTGGAGACCAGGGCGATTCTTCGAGTTGCTTGGGAGCGGGGCCACCAGGTGTTGGTTCCGGCTGTTGTTTGCGCAGAGGCTTGTCGTGGTCAAGCCCGAACGCGAGCGGTGGAGGCTCTGCTTGCCCGTCACGCGCCTGATCAACATCAGCTGCGACCGATACGGGTAATCGATACGAACTTCGATATGGCTCGAGTCGTCGGGGCAGTGTTGTTTGCCGGAAACGCCGGAAGTGAAGACCTTGTCGATGCGCATTTGGTGTCGATCTGTATCAACCGCGGTGGCGGAGTAATTCTCACCTCGGATTTAAGCGATTTACATCGGCTCAGTGCCCCGTTCCTGGGTGTACGAATCTTTGTCAGGAAAATTTGACCCCTGAATACATGAGGGCATCAAGGTTTGTGGCGATGGATTTGCATTTCGCTGGATCTGATTTGGATTTGTAGCGACTAAGCGGACTTGGCGAACAGATTCAGATCACCGGGTTCTTGGCCGTGTTTGCTGAGCGGTATGGGTTTGGGTCGCCCGAGTCTTTTGGGTAGTGGCCGTACGGATGACTTGAGCGTGGTGCCAACTTTATAGGTGAACGTAATGGTTAGCTCTGTGTGTCCGGTGATTCTGAACGTTTCATCGTGGTGTTGTTGGTGGCAACGGTTGCAAAGATTGATCATGTATTCGACTGAAGTACCCGATCGTTTCGGTCTTCGAAAATGTGGTGCTCCATGCCGACGGAAGAACGCGTGTGGTGGAGATCGGTGATGGCCAGGTTTCTGACTGGCCTGAGGGCATAGACGATTCCGAACTGTTACGCGCTTTGTGCCGAGCGCAGTAGTGCGAGGCCTGTCTTAGGACAGGAAGGTGCGGAGTTCGTTGAGTTTGTCGGGGCGGGCTCGGTACCAGGCCCATACGCCGCGCTTTTCGCGGGTCACCAGTTGGGCATCGACGAGGATTTTGAGGTGGTGGCTTACCGTTGGTTGTGACTTGCCGACGGGGTCAACCAGATCGCAGGCGCACGCTTCGCCGGTTGGTGCGGTGGCGATGAGGTTGAGGAGGCGCAAGCGCACCGGGTCAGCAAGGGCGGTAAAGGCAAGAGCTAGGGCGACCGCATCGGATTTGGCCAGTGTGTCAACGGCCAGAGATGCGCAGCAAGCGGTGAGGGACGTAAGTGGCTTGGGTTGTAGCGGTGTTTTCATTTCCTGAACCTCAATCCTTGGTCGCTGCAGTTGATGTTGCAAACAATCCAAACCAGACATTGACAACTATCGATGTCTTGTGCAGAATGG
>JAYTWN010000403.1:0-22535 GCA_043743435.1 Acidimicrobiia bacterium | reverse complement strand
GCGACCTTGGCGAGCAAGGCACCGGTCGTCAAGCCAGCTGCGGCTCCCACGATTGCACCAACGAAGATAAGCCCGGCCATCAGTGGGCTGGTAAACGTGAATACGGCAACCCGAGCACAACTTGTTGCGGTGAAGGGAATCGGCCCAAAGTTGGCAGCGGCAATCATCGCCAAACGGCCATTCAAAGATGTCGCAAGTCTTGAGGCGGCCCTTGGGAAGAACTTCGCCTTGGCCCTCAAGTTGGTTGAGCCGCGACTCGCATTCTGAGTGGGAGTCTTCCTACTCAGTTCTTGCCCGAATGGGCGCGCGATCTAGCTTTTACGTGTTCTCGCAATTGCGATTCACTGCACTAGACATTGCTCGCCCATCCTGAGTGGCAGCACCCAAAACCCTGTAAGGCTGGCAACGCAAGAGAGCCATTTTGCACGTTGCCCTTTGTCCACCTTTGAACCAGAGGATTCCATGAGTTTACCTGACATGATTCGACCCGAACAGGCGAGCCACGCCGACTGCACCTTTGTGATTCTTGGAGCAACCGGGGACCTCACTCGACGCCTTCTTTTTCCAGCGATCCATCGACTGATGGCCAATGGGAAAGTGAGCCTCAAGATGAAGTTCGTTGGTTACGGCATGGAAACGTGGACCTCGGAGGAGTTTGTAAACCATCTCCGCGACGGGGTTGAACAGTTTGGCGAAGGCGTGGATAAAGCAGTGTGGACGGAGTTCACGAAAGGAGCCGAGTACCTAAGTGGTGATCTGACACCGGAGAAACTACGTTCACTGATCAGTGTCGTCACCGGTCCTGCTGTGTTCTACCTTGCACTTCCTCCTGCGCTTTTCGCTCAGGCTGCTGCGAGTCTTGGCGCACTCGGATTGGCGAATGAATCGGCCGGTTTCCGACGACTTGTTATCGAAAAGCCATTCGGCACGAGTCTTGAAACGGCGAAACAATTACAGGCTGCGTTGCTTGTTAATTGGAGTGAGGGTCAACTGTTCCGTATCGATCATTTCCTGGGCAAGGACACGGTGCAGAACATGGTCGTTTTTCGATTCGCAAACCGATTTGTTGAGGCAATCTGGAATACGCAAAACATCGCGCAGGTGCAAATCACAGCCTCAGAGACGCTGGGCCTGGAGGGGCGTTGGCGGTATTACGACGGGGCCGGAGCACTTCGCGACATGCTGCAAAATCACCTCATGCAACTTTTTGCCCTGTGTGCAATGGAGCCGCCAGCGGTGTGGGACGGTGAAGTTGTACGTCAACATAGGGTCGAGGTTCTTCGTGCGGTTCGCCCGATCGCAGAATCTGATGTTACGAACGTGGCGGTGCGCGGTCAGTACACCAGCGGAGTGATCGACGGTGTGCCGGTAGTTGGTTACACACAGGAGGAGAGCATTGCGGCGACTTCTGCCACCGAGACGTACGCAGCGATTCAACTCACCGTTGACAACTGGCGTTGGCAGGGAGTCCCGTTCACCCTGCGGAGTGGGAAACGGCTCGGCGGCAATCTCACCGAAATTGCTTTGGAACTTCGCCGCCCGCCGACGCAGTTGTTCTCGGCAAACGGTCCCGCTGGCACGGTGCTCGAATCTTCTTGGATTGTGATTCGTATCCGTCCCGACGAAACAATCGAGATTCACGCGGTCGCAAAGACCGCCGGCCTTGGTCTCGTTACCGAGCCGATCGTGCTCAACGCCACCGATGTGCGGGCGAACGTTGGCGGTTACACAGCGTACGAACAACTCATCCTTGACGTACTCATTGGCGATACGAGCTTATTTATCCGAGGTGATGAGGCGGAGCAAGCGTGGCAGATTGTCCAACCCGTTCTAAACGGCTGGGCCAGTGGCGGTGTGCCACTGCCTTACGTTGCCGGATCTGATGGTCCCGCTGCGCCACCGTCGATGCAGAGCGCCGGTCACCAGTGGCGTTCGCTCACGGGCATTCCTACTGAATCGACGCCGGGCTGATGGGGTCTCACGCATTTGGGTGGCCGGGTCTGTCGCCGCGTTGGGCAGCCGGTGATAAAGATTTCGTGTTGACGGCGCTTGGTACGAGTCAGGTGTGGGCGTGTGTCGGAGGCGGTGTCCTCAATGAAGTGTTCTGGCCAAATACTGGCCGTCCGCAATTACGTGATTTGGGATTCCTGGTGACTGGCGACGGATTTTGGTCCGAAGTGAAACGTAAAGCGAAGTACACCGTGACTCGCCACCAAGAGTGCGCTGCATCGCAGCAAATTGTTCATACGCATGAGCGGTATACCTTAACCCTTGACGTTGTTTGTGATTCAAAACGTGATGTGGTGTTGGTCCGTTTTGCATTGCTTGCAACCAACCCGAGCGAAGCTTTGGAACTCCACGTTCTTGCCGCTCCGCATCTCGGCGGAACCGGAAACGGGAACTCCGCTTGGGTCGATGGTTCAACGCTGTTTGCCCAAAAAGACAGCGAGGCTCTGGCTATCATTGCTGACGATACGTTCACGTATGGATCGGCAGGTTTCGTCGGGCAGTCTGATGGTTGGCAAGACTTGAATGCCAACGGAAAAATCACGTGGCAATTTGATCACGCCGAAAACGGGAACGTTGCACTTACTGGCACTGTCGCCGCGCTTTCTGGGACCATAGCGATTGGCTTCTCAACGACAAGCAGCGGGGCGAAGGTTCTGGCCCGCGCCGCGCTTGCCGAGGGATTCGAACAGATCCTCCTGGCCTACTCAGCAGGTTGGAATGCCTGGCTCGACACCATCAACATCGGGCACATCGACCCGGAACTTGATGCCCTTGCGCTGCAGTCAGCAATTGTTTTGCGAGTGCACGAGGACACCACATTTGCTGGGGCAAGCGTGGCCAGTTTGGCTACGCCGTGGGGAGCCTGGCACGACGATCCCGGTGGTTATCACCTCGTGTGGCCTCGCGACTGCGCCGAAACCGGATTTGCGCTTCTCGCATTGGGACTCGTTGGCGAGGCACGCAAGATGTTGTACTTTCTCGCCGCGACCCAACAGAGCGACGGGCACTGGAATCAAAACTTCCGGCCGGACGGCGAACCGTTTTGGACGGGTATGCAGCTCGATGAAACAGCACTTCCGGTAATGCTTGCTGCCAAACTCGCCGAACTGGGTGAGCTTCTGGAATCCGATGTTCGTGCGCTTCGCCCGATGGTTCGTGACGCAGTTTGTTTCCTCATTGCAAACGGACCTACGACCGATCAGGACCGCTGGGAAGAAACCGCTGGTGTAAATGCGTTCACGCTTGCTGCAACAATCGCGGCATTGGTCGGCGCAGCCACATCGGGACTCCTCGACGAAGCCGACGCAACAGAGGCAATCAGCGTGGCCGACGAGTGGTTTTCGCAGATCGATCAGTTCCTGTACGTAGAAGGCGCGAGCCTCGACGAAACCTATGGCACCAAGGGTCACTATGTACGCGTATCACCGCGCGAGGCCGATGGAAAGAACGGAACGGTAACAATCGCGAACCGCAATGGTGAAACAGCAGAGGCGTCGTGGTTGGTGGGCATGGAGTTCTTGGCACTCGTCCGTTACGGTCTGCGATCGCCAACCGATCAGCGGATTCTCGACACCGTTCGGATTGTCGACGCGGAACTCGGGCAAACACTTGACGGCCACCGTCTCTACCATCGGTACCAGCTTGACGGCTACGGGGAACAGGAAGATGGATCAGCTTTCGATGGAACAGGAATCGGTCGTCTTTGGCCCCTACTAACCGGCGAGCGCGGAAACTACGCCATCGATAGTGATGAAGACCCGCTTCCGTATTTGCGAGCGATTGTGGCATCAACGACGCAAGGCGGTATGATTCCTGAACAAGTGTGGGACGCGGCCCCGATACCCGCTCGGCGACTGTACCCAGGCCGACCGTCGGGAAGCGCCGCTCCACTCGTATGGGCACATGCGGAATACCTGAAGTTGTTTTGCGCGGCCACAGGCAAACCAATCATCGACCGCTTGCAAAGCGTACAAAATCGCTATCTTCAGTGACTTCGTCTTTCCTTGGTTCGTCTTCAGGCTTCATTCAGCCTTCTGTTCGCATACTTAGGAATCCGCAAACACGAAGGAAGACTATGAACGTAACCGCTATTTCGACTCGATCCTCGGGCAGTTCAACTGCTCGATCGATGCTCAACAAAGTTCCCCAGGTAACCCTGTTCTTTTGGGTGATCAAGATTCTGGCCACAACCGTGGGCGAAACGGCTGCGGACTTTCTTGCTACGAATCTGAAGTTGGGACTCACCAAGACGACACTCGTGATGGGATCACTTCTAGCTATCGTGTTGTTCTTCCAGTTCAGGTTGCGTTCCTACAAGCCTGCGGTTTATTGGCTTGCGGTCGTGCTCATGAGCATCTTCGGAACGCTGATCACCGATAACATGGTGGACAACTTTCACATCAGTTTGTGGACGAGTACCGGAGTGTTTTTTGCTCTGATGCTTGCAACATTCGGTGCTTGGTATTCCAGTGAAAAAACTCTGTCGATTCACACCATCACCACGACGAAGCGCGAAGCGTTTTATTGGTTGACGATTCTGTTCACGTTTGCTCTGGGAACTGCAGCTGGTGATCTTGTCGCTGAGAAATTGAACCTTGGTTACTGGAAGTCAGCAATCATGTTCGGTGCAATCATCGTCTTGATGTTTGCTGCACACGTCAAGCTTGGTCTTAATGCAGTGCTTGCGTTCTGGATTGCCTACATCATCACCCGTCCGTTGGGCGCTTCGATCGGTGACTACCTCTCGCAGGACAAAGCCGTTGGCGGGCTCGAACTCGGCACCACCAAAACGAGCGTCATTTTTTTGTCAGTGATTCTGGCGGTCGTCACGTTTGTGTCATTAACGAAAAAAGATGCAACGCCGATCGAAGCAACGAGCTGAATCTGACCGTGACGAGGCGAATGCTTTGACCGTCGCAGTTGTTGCCAAGGAAAAATAATGTGCCCGACCCTTATTGGGGATCGGGCACACATTCGAGTTGCTATGGCTGTTCAGGCTGCCACCCTGAGTGTTGCTGTGAGTTGCCTATTTGGCTTTTGTGGTCGGAACCGCAGCAACAGGCTTTCCCGCCATAGGGGCCTTCTTCGCCTTCTTCGCTTTTTTTGCTTTGGCCATTGGCTTGGTGGCCGTCATTTTGTCTTTCGTAGCGGTGGCTGCGTTAGCGGTGGTCATGCCGAGTCCACCGAGTGAAGCGGTGATAGCTGCGGCAGCGATGAGGTGACGGGGTTTGAACATATTGATCTCCTTACATAGAGAGGCATCGTTTGCCCCTGCAACCAAGGTACGAAACCGTAGGTAAGGTGACGGTAAGACAGCGGAAAAACGTCGTGAAAACGTACCGGAGGATAACACCGCCAGCATTCAGGATTTCTTCAGTCGCCGTCGTTCATACTGGGAGGGTGCTAACAGAAAAGGTTGTGTCGCCAAGTTCGAACCGTTCAATTCAGGCCCAAACAGTAGAGATTGAAGCGGTTCTGCACTCGCCTGACGCTCGTCGAGTTCTTCGGCGTAATGTCGTGTTTTGTGTGGGATTCCTTGCTTTAACCGCGCTGTGTTTCCACCGAAAAGGACCGACGAGTATCGACCGATTGATTCTTAATGGATACGTTCCGAAGAGTTCTTCGATGGTGTTTCGGATTTCGAATTTTTACACCTCGTTGGGTTCACCGGGGATTGTGATTGTTCTCGGCGTACTTGCGGCCGTGTGTGTGCGTTTCCGACACGGTTCGGTGGCTTGGGCGGTCGCATGTCTCGCTGCACCTGGCATTGCCGGTGTTGTCGAATCAACCTTGAAAATAGCGATCGCTCGACAACGCCCGATCTCTGCGGTGCTTTCTGGTGAAAGTGGGAACGGATTTCCCTCTGGTCACGCAGCCGGCTTTAGTGCGTTCGCGTTGACCGTGGCCTTCGTTTTCGCAACCCGAGGCGGCACCTATCGAGTGCCTTTGAAGCTCTTTCTAGTTGCCGGAATTGCCTCGGCGTTGATGGCCTTGACGAGGGTTCTCGTCGGTGCGCATTACCCAACAGATGTGTTTGGTGGCCTGCTTGTCGGTGTTGTGTCAGCGGACATTACGGCGTTCATGGCCAGGCACTCCGACACTCTTTGGGGCGTGTGGCAAGAGCATCGCAGGAACCAGCGCGCGTGAAGCTCAGGAATTGTTCAGGAGCGTTCGGGCACAATTGAAAGACAAAAGTCCTTCTCGGCGAAGACGAACCCCGCCTCGCGGTCAGTCTGCGTAAGGGTTTGGAAGCGCAGCGCCATACGGTTGAGATCGCGTCCGATGGCGAACATGGACTCTGGATGGCGCAGATTATCCCGTTCGATGCAATCGTGCTTGACATAATTCTGCCGAAACTCAACGGTTTCCAAGTGTGCGCGAAGCTCCGCGAAACCGGGGTTGGACCCCGATCCTGACGCTTACGGCAAAAGACGGTGGGTATGACATCTCCGAAGCGGTTGATCTCGGTGCCGACGACTATTTGACCAAACCGTTTTCTCTAGTTGAACTGGGTGCTCGGCTTCGGGCACTTGGCCGGCGTGGAGCAACGGAACGGCCGGTTATGTTGATTTGATCCGGTACGCCAGCGTTGTAAACGCCCCAGCAAATGACGGTGTTCCATCCGCATGCGTGGTCAACTTCGACAATATCCACACCCTCTCGCGCGAAATGTTTCGTTGCCAGGTAAGCACCCTGTCACCGCAGCGAATGAACCAGGCCTGCAAAAAACTCGCTGCTGCGACTGGTTGCTAACTCGCCATCGCCCAGTGCTTCAACCACGGGCAATTCGTTTTGGCGCGCTTACTCGGAACCAATCAAAACTATTCGACGGCCACCGTCGGCGCGCTTTCCTAAGTGATGGTCGGCTTGCTAACGGGCGACACCATGGCTTGTGGTTCAACCCGGCTACTGCACCCGCCTCGACGAGAGCGCGTCCTTACCGCCCATGCCGCCAGCGTTGGTCTCGTCACCAAGTCGTGCGTCGGTTCTCAACGTTGCAGGGGAGTGCTCGCTTCTTTGTTGGCCGACGAGATCGAATCCGGGCCACTCAACGCCACCCGTTGTTCTCGGTGCCAGTGTGATCACCGCGGTGCCTGGCATAGTTCGTTTGCACGCAGTGCTGGCAAAGCTAGATGCACTTATCATTCTCGACGTCACCCACAACGCAACCAGCCAATAAGCCACGCACCTCGTCGGCTGCCAAGATCAACTCGAACGCGGGGACGTAGTGGCACTGGATATCTACGTTCTTTCCGTGCCCAGCAATACACCGCAGTCGTGGTGCCCCAAATCGAGAGCCACCAGCCAATCGGAAAAGTGCTAGCAGAGTTAGCTCAGAAACTAGGGTTCGACGCCATCGGCCGTGGAGCAAACCCCGACGATGTGACCACCGACTATCTCCCTTGCCCGTGTTGCTGAGGGTGCCGATTTCGCTGCCATGCATTCCGCCGAGGGTCCAATCGTCGAAACCCCCTTCGTCCACAACTGGCTCGACAGCCGTCTCCCGAATGGCGTATAGGAACTCGCGCCTGCGGTGTTGGTCGCCAAGATGCGCAGCCGAAACGATCTCGGCGTTCCGGTAGTGGGTATTGGGTGTTGACCTACCTCTCACCCTGATCCCTCGCCGCCAACTCCGACGAGAAAACGTCCGCGAATTCCGACCCGGCGAAACCGCGCAGCTCCTTATCAATCCAATCGACGCAGCAACACTCCGCATCAACGACGATGACCAGTAACTATCAGCGGAACCTCCGATCGTTCCGAGATGAGTGACCTAAGCACACTTACCGTCCACGCCCGAGTAACCGACCGAATAGTCCCCGGCGCCGTCTCCATCCCCCACGGCTACGCCATCACCAATGTCAACAACCTCATCGACGCCCGAATCATCGACCCCCTCTCCGGCATGCCCCACCTCTCCGGAAGCAACGTCTACATACAACTTGCTTCCTTGAGGTCGGTTTGGAGTGTCGGGCTTTGACTATGCCTGTGGTTGAGCCCTTCGCTTGGTTACAGATCAACCGTGAAGATCACTGAGCGGCTATTGATTGATGCTCGCATATGGAACTCTCGGACTTTTTCAAACCACTCCCAGGTGTATCGAAATCGTCATTGGATACTTCGCCTTCGTAGTCGTCTGGGTGGATGCTGGAATACGAACCCCTAAGTGTTTCCTTCGGAATCGGAAGCAGCGCCTTGGCAACATCCTTAGCTTGTTCAGCGGTCACGAGGCAGACCATGTAGTCGTCTCCCGAGTGGAGTTGCTTACCGCCGAGCTTTACGTGATTGAGTGGAAGCTCGCCTGTTTCATCACCAAGCGAACCGTCGGTGAGGCAATGATGGATTGCGTCCCAAGCCTTGTCGGATTCGCCAACATGATCCTTCTGCCATGCCTCTTCGATTTCGGCCATGGCCGCCAGTAACTCGTCGTCGTTTGTTGCCGCTGCTATGCGGTCACTCTGACTTTGGTGCGAGGTACGCGGTTTTGCGGGCGAAGTTCAACATTAGGTAGGCGGAAGCGTTACTGAGACCGAGTTTGTTTCGCAGCCATGCGGAGGCGTTCAGTGCCCCGTCGGTTGACCAGGCATCGGCTGCGTCCCACTCAGTTATCGCATCGGCCAATACAACTTGTGCTTGTTGCACGGCTGTGAACCCGAACGGATAGCCCTGAACTGACCGGCAAGACGATCGTGTGCTTGGGAGCGTAAAACCCAACCAACTGCAGGCCTGCATACATCCGTCAGTTGAGAGTGCGGCTCAATAGGCGTCAGTTCTCGGATGCGAGGTGCTGGTAGCTGGCTAGTCATGAACCTTGCTGAGACAAACATTTTGTCGTTAGCGCGGGTTGGCCCCTCCCTGAAAGGGGTTTTCGTCTTTACGCTTGATCGATGAAATCAACCAAGGGGCAATCGGGCAGGTACACAGTGAAGGGCTCTACCGCTCAGCTCACCTGTGCGGCTCCGTCGGTGGTTCGTCGTCCTGCTGCGCCACCTACGAGTTATGTCGATCCCGACAATTTTCAAGGTGCGGTTCAGGCGCTGTACCGAGCTCGGGCACAGTTGCTTAATGCTGCGGATCTGGCTGACTTCGCCGCTCGGAAGGCCGGAACGCCGATTCGAACCCAAACAGTGCGGGCCAACATTGATCTACTGTGTGCCGAGATCTCCCGGATTGAGCAACAAGTCATGCTTGCTGCAGCGGCCGAGCTGGGACAGGGAAGTGGTGGGGCAAAGGATCTCCTTCGCAGAGTTGCAGGCATTAGTGGGGGGAAACAGGTTGACCTTGAGTTCGATGAGGAGCATGGCACCGAGTTCAGTTTGCGGAAGCCAGCAAATGATCGCCGAAAGGTGGGCGAACTGTCTGATCGGTTCGGACATCAGTCATTGGTGAGAACACTTCGGGACAACGTTCGGAAAGCTAAGGGTTTTGATCAGAAGGGTCTCGATCTGGCATTCACTGCTTTGCGTTCCGGCCCGGCGATGACCAAGAAATCCCCGTCGACCCCGGCTGCAACGAAACCCAAATCACCAACGGAGTTGCCAACGGGAAAGGGCGCCCGAGAACTTGTTTTGGTTACAAGCCCAGCTGAGTTATCCAAACGCTTTTCCGCCGACCAACTAGCGAAACTCCTTGCCGAAATAACCTCCCTAGGATCCTTCAGCATCACCAAAACCGACCTTCGGGCTATCGCAACGATCCTGGACGCGTTGAAAGTTGAAGGGATCAAATCAAGCGACGCAACTCGAATTCTTGATGCATTCGGCGCAGACAACATGGAGACCTTGCTCTCCAATATCCGTTCGCGAATGCTGCTCGATCAGAGCTACTTCTCGCCGCAAGACCGCGAGTTAGCGAGCAAGGTTTTGGTCGACTTCAGCCTGCTAGTTCGCCAAGCGCTCGAGGCGCCGGGTTACTACGAGAACGAGCATGTCCTCGATGTCTTCTTGCGCGAGAACCCGATCACCGTTTCGATTCTGTTGCTTGAGCCTTCCGCCCCGCCGCCCTCATCAAAACTCCTAGCTCTACTCGCCGGGCGAATTCTTGTTGATCCCGGTGCATTGCAGATTATCAACGTTAACTACGCGCCCGGACGAACTGCGCGAATGCTGCTCTTGGACGCACTGGAGAAGGACCAAAAGGCCGGTGGCGACGCCGTCGAACGGTACCTGTTTGATCGCCCAAACGTTTCTCCGTGGTCTGGCGACGACGTCCGCCAAAACACGTTGCTGATCTCCCATAAGCGGCCGAGCGTGGGCAATACACGGGGCGATGAAAACGATGAGCGCACCGCCGACCTGTTTCTCGCTGCTGTGATTGCCCGATTCCAAACCAACAAACATGACGTGCTCACTCTGTTCAAAACCGCCGTTGAAGGCAAGTTCAGCGACCATGGCGCCCGCTACAGCGAAGAAGGCCAATTCACCATGGCGCACATACTAAGCATGCTAATGAATGAGCAATCAGTCCTGCCTTCAACCTTCAAACAGAAATCGTCCTACTTGAGGGAATTTGAGAATTTCATTTCCGGCAAAGGGCAACAATGGTTTGGGGACATTAGCTACCAAGACTTTGGGAAGTTTGTTGGGTCTATAGGGCAAAGCGACCTTGGCGGTGCGGAACTAATGGCGTCGCTCGCTCATTACCTTCGGTCAAAAGGAGCGCAAGCCTTGATCAACGAACCTGCGTTGGCGGGAGGGCTGATTGGGACGATGATTGATTTCGTGCGAGATGAGTCTCGAGATCGGATAGCGAAAGGAAAGCAGCTTTTGGATTTCCTTCTGGGCGCAAGCGTGGCTGTAGGGGTCGCTGCCTACGGACCAGTTCTTCTGGCTGGAGCTTTGTCCAAACAAGCGATTGCTGGGGTAGTCGAAATGGCAAAGAGCACGGCGAAATACACTGCCAAAGTGGGATCTGACTTCTTAGTCTCCGGCCTGAAGAGTGCCGAAAGTCTTGAGGCGGACATGCAGATGCTCTTTGCTCTGAACATCTTCCCTGCTTTACCTGGTTCAACTAAGGTCGCTATGAACGCCGACAAGTACCTGCAGCAGTTCATCAACAGCGGGCTAGATATCAAAGACTGGACCATTGAAATGCCGAAAGTAGGTTCTCAGTTCTTCGACGGAACAGCGACCAGAACATTCCTGGCCACTGACATAAAAGTGTTCATGGGTTACGTGTCCCGGTTTGTTCCTCCCACTTACGGTCCCGTGGTTCTGTTTAGTAACTCTCTCTTCTTGAGGATGAGGGGCGAGTGATGAAGATTCGTGCTTTCCTCGTACTACTGCTTTTGGTGTCCGCCTGTTCTCGTGAGTCAGTCGGGTTCGCAGATTGGGTGCGTTCTCCTGCGGCGCTGGAAAAGATGAACAAGCTTGCTTCGAATCCCACTTTTGAGGACGTGAATGCGGAGCTTGAAAGCGCCGTGACAGCCCTGGTCGGGGATGGGACCTTGCCTCCGATGGTCGCCCTCGAAAGGTATTTCCTCAATGTCCCTGCCGAAGAGCTACTTGGGTCGGAAAACCTCTATGGCAACTTGGCACGTCGGTTCTTGACGTACGTGAGTTCCGAAAAAAAGTTCAAGCAGGATGATGCTTACGAGCTTGAACTTTCGAATCTGTGGGCGACGCAGCTTTTTCGGACCCTCCCGTTGTCGGAGAGAATCGACCTTCTTAAGCGCCCGCCACTCGTCTACTATGCCGACAAATCAGAGGAGGGTGTCCTTCTGCCATTCCAGGAAAACCGCAAAGCCGATACGGCGGAGAAATTTGCTGCTGAACTTTCGCGCGCATTCGTGCCAACCTCGGAAACGATGACCAAGTTCCGATCTGCGATCCGAACGCTCTAGTGAGATTTTGGCAAGGAAGGTGAATGGCAGCGCGGTAAACCCGGGACAGGGCTCGCTCAGTAATGCCTTCTTCCTTCAGTTTGGTGGCTGATTGTGAAACTTCGATCTCTCGCTCCATTAGTGCTTACGCTGACGCTCATCGTTGGCGCATGTTCCACGAAGAAGCAGGAATATCTGACATGGGTTCGATCTGAGGCGGCCCTGGTTCGGATGAGCGAACTTGCGAAAGACAAACCTCAGGCGAAAGAGAACGAACTGGTTGATCAGATTGTTGGTGATGGCACGAGTCAGCCGTTGGCTTCCCTGGAGCAGTACTTTCGCTCGATGACCGAATACGAAATTCTGTCCACTGGTCGAGAAAGTGGAATTGCCGCGCGAACATTTTTCAAGGTTGTACTGAAAGGTGAGAACGTTGAAAGTGGTGAGGAGCTAACTTCCTCGGTAAGACAACTTTGGATTTTGCAGCTTTTTCGCACCCTTCCGCTGGCGCAAAGAGTTGAACTCTGTCAGTCCGAAGCACTGAAGGGTTACGTTGATAACGCTAGCAACGGCATGCTCAAACCTTTTGAGCGATCGAGAAATCCCGAAACGGAGAAATCGTTCTTCAACGCAGTTGTTGCAGCAGTCAGTCCAGCAACGCAAGTGTCGTTCAAACAGTTTGTCGCAGCGTTTCCCGAATAGCGCAAGTGCGTCCGCCTGTGCGTTGCCCGAGAACGTCTTTCTCGTTTCGGATCGCTAGCTACTCAGGCCGACGGTCGCCTCAGGGACGAAGTGGCTGCGAGAACGTGTTGCGTTGCTTCTTCGCATCGGGTTCCCGCGCCGTTGACCAGCCAGCCGCAATCGCCGAGTTGATCAATTCGTACCGATGTCGGATAGCTCGGTGGTGCCAGCAGCCGGAGTCGGTCCGTCAGTAAGTTTGTGTAGGAAAGCCGGTCTGAACGACTGACAAGCGCGCCGTCGTATTCCTGAACAATAGCGATATCGACATGGCCAAGGCGAAGATCGCGCAGGGCCACTTCGTCTTCGGCCTCGTGCACCTCGAACGTGATGGTCTTCGCCAAACGAGAGCTGAGCATCGGCAGCACTAATGCCCGGATGGATGAAGCAAACCCAGCAACGACCACATGCTGGCGATTGTCGTCGGCACTTCCGGCGCCTGCTACCAAACCCGTTAGATCAGCCATTTGACGGGCGAGGGGCAAAAGTTTCTCCCCGGCTGCGCTCATTCGCAACCGTCCGCCGACGCGATCAAACAGGTTCACACCAAGTTGCTGTTCCAGCTTTCCGATTTGCTGTGAAACGGCCGGCGCGGTGTATCCCATTTTGGCGGCCGCCGCAGCAACAGTTCCTCGCTCAGCAACTTGCAGAAATGCACGCAATCGAGCGGTGTCGAAGTCCATAACGAAACGTTACTGCCATACAAACAGAGCAGAACTATTCATTACTATCGAAAGACCTCATGCTGGGTCACATGACCTCGCATGCAGCAGATTTCCGTGGCCTTTGGGTCCCAATCATTACGCCGTTCGATGCTGACGATCACGTTGACTTCGTGGCGCTTGAACGATTGTGCCGACGACTTTTAACCGATGGTGCGCGTGGGATAGTAGCGCTGGGGACAACGGGGGAGCCAGCCACACTCACCGACGAAGAGCAACAAGAGATCGTTGACGTCTGCGCGCATACCTGTGCACAAATGGGCGGCCTGCTCATGGTGGGCACCGGAACGAACAGTACGAGAACAACCGTATCGACGACCCAAGCGCTGACGACCAGACCAGACGTGTCGGCTGCTCTCGTTGTCGTGCCCTATTACACCCGACCGACACCCGCGGGAATTTTGGAGCACTATCGGGTAGTCGCTTCGGAAAGCCCAGTGCCGATCGTTGCGTACAACGTCCCTTATCGAACCGGTCGAGAGCTGAATGCATCGGATCTCCTCGCCATTGCCGCACTCGAAAACGTCGTTGGCCTTAAACAATCCGTCGGCTGCATTGATGCGAACACACTCGAAGTTCTCCGAAGCGCCCCATCCGACTTTCACGTGTTCTCCGGGGACGATGCGTACATCGTTCCCACAATTCTCATGGGTGGTGCCGGCGCCATCGCCGCAGCAGCTCACCTCTGCACGCCACAGTTCGCTGCCATGATCGAAGCGGCCTTAACCGGCAACTTCGCCGAAGCTCGACATTTGGCTGAGCGCCTGCTGCCCGTTGTCTTCGCCGGATTCAGCGAACCAAACCCCGCCCTATGGAAGGCCGCCCTTCACCACCTCGGCGAAATCGCAACCCCGAACCTCCGAGCCCCGATGAGCAACGCATCCTCCCAAGCAACCGCGCAACTCATCGCCGTGATTGAGAAGAACGGCAAGAAGCAGAGCTACGACAAGTCGAGAAGGTCGGCCACGATCGAACGGATTTGCGCGAGCTGAACTGGGCCGACGTTGGTGCCAGTATCGGTGAGAACTTGCGATGTATCAATGACCGTGCAGAGGTGACACTGCGCCGCCGAAGGGAGTGGGAAAAAAGATTCGTCGAGCCGAACATCGGTACTCCATGCTCGCACGATCTTCGTAGTCACCGGCACCACGTGAAATGTCGTTGTGTAGGAGGCCAAGGTTTGATCGGCTGTCACCACAATCGCCGGTCGCACCATGGCTGGAGTGCTTCCGATTGGGACGCCGAAATCGACTCGCAGAATGTCACCCGATCGCACGAGCAACCGCAGCGTTTGAACCAGTGATCCACGCCCGGTCATCCTCAGTTGCCCCACGCTCAGCTAGGTCGAGGCCCATCTGGCGCTGCCGCTCCAAGCGCAACAACTTTCGGAGCGCGGCATCGAGAGTGAGTCCTTCTTTGTCGGCGATCGCCTTCAACTCGTCTCTGGTAGTGGTAGATACCTTCATCGTAGTTAAAATTGTCATACTTAAAGTATGACACACTCAAGAATCTACTGGCCCCGGCTTCTATTCGCCGGTGAAGGTTGCGGCGCGTTTGTTGAGGAAGGCGTCGACGCCTTCGAGGCCGTCTTTGCGGAGTGAGGCCATCGCCATTTCGCCGGTTTCCCACTCCATCTGCGATTCGAGGGATTCATCGAGTCCACGGCGGATAAGGCGCTTGGCGGCACCAAAGGAACGGGTGGGGCCGCTGGCAATTTCAGAAGCAAGTGCGCTTACAGACGCATCAAAATCCCCGTCTTCAACCACTCGGGTAAGGAGGCCCCATTCCAGTGCCTCGTCGGCAGAAAGGGTGCGGTTGGTGAGCATCAATTCTTGTGCCCGCCGAAGACCCACGATGCGGGCCAGGAAATACGAGGAGCCACCGTCGATAGCCAGACCGGCTTTGGTATAGGCCATGGTGAACTTCGCTGATTTGCGAGCTACCACCAAATCACAGGCCAACATCATCGAGAATCCTGCACCAGCGGCTACACCGTTCACCGCAGCAATTACCGGGGCATCAATCGAATTGAATCGCGAGATGGCTGAATGAAACGAAGCGGTCATTTCACGAATCAAGGCACCACGCTTTGGGCCCGCCTCGGCAAAGGCACTGAGATCCCCACCGGCGAAGAATGCCTTCCCGGCCCCCGTGATGACGACGGCTCGAATCGTGGGATCCTCCCCACAAGCAATCGCCGCCCGGTAGAGATCCTGCGCCATCTGCAGGTTCAACGCATTGAACCGATCTGGACGATTCAACGTCACCGTAGCGATTCCATCAGCAACACTAAAGAGCACAGTTTCCATACGAGTGATCGTACTGCGCCGATTGAACCACCCACCAAGTAGGTGCGGAAGCTTTGCGCACCCGCCGGCTGCTGTTGAAGTTTTGAAGCTCCGCTAAAGCGTTTCTGTTAGTTCGTGACCTCGAAATGGTGCTGCCTGGGCCCAATCGCCTTGTGTGTTGCAGGTGAACAGCGAGAGGGCACGGTCACGGCAGCGAATTCGGAGGGCCTCGCTTCCGTTTAGCCTGAACCGATGTTTCGTATTGGTGGGTCTTTCTCGGGAATCGTTGGCAAAGTGGCAACCATTGAGTCATTGGCGCAAAATTGGAAGAACTATGCGCGCATGCAGATGTTGCCGCATGAATTAGCGGTGGTTGGGATGACGCAGGCTTGGCGTGAGGACATTGATGAGCTAACCCGCACTCCAACCATCAACGCCATGGAGGGGTTCGAGTTGTTGAGCGCCGGGGTCATTGAGGTACTCGAGGCCAAATCGTTCCAAGGCACACTTGCCTACATTGAACGGCGTTGGGGCTTGGAAATCGTCGACTGCGCCGTTGCCTGGGAACACGGTCAAATCACTGCGGGACCCGTCGGGACTGCAACTACCCATGATGATCCATCCACTGGTTTCAACTCCATGCTGACGGCTTTGGAAATCCCCGTTGTTTCTCATTCTGAAGTGATGCAAGCCGTGGCGGATCTCCGGTTCTGATTCGGTCGATGATGTAGCTGAGCCGCTTTGCCGCGGGATTGGCAAGGCGGGCGTGGAAGTGCACGCTTGTGTGTGAAGAAGCACGAGCACATCGGTACTCGAGCGTGCACTTCCGCCACACCTGGTTTTCCGTCCTGTCCACACAGAAAGCTGCGACCGGCCCAACGGCAGCTGCGAACAGGCAGCGAAAGGCCCAAAGAAGGACCGCCGGGCTGGCGTTGGGGAGGCGATACTCCTACGATCAACGACATGAGCGAACGTCGAGCGTTGGAAACTGGCACAGAAGACCTAGTTGGATGGGTTGAAGACATGTCGTCGAATTCCACCGTGTTTGTCTCAGATCCAGCACAGGTGCAGGCAATGACTGCGTCGCGTCCGCCTAGCCGCGGTGCAATTGCGGCGTACGACTGGCTGAGTCATCACACAAATAACCGGGGCCAGAAGGAGGCAATTCGAGACCTTGGAACGGGCCGAAGCTTTACCTACGCGGATCTTGACCGACGAGCCGAAGCAATGGCTGCCTACCTTGGATCGATCGGGGTTGGGCGCGGTGATCGGGTGGCCGTTCTTGCCAACAATGGTGTTGAGTTCTTCGATATTCAATTCGCCTGTGCACGTACGGGTTCAATTGCGGTGATGCTCAATTGGCGGCTCACCGTGACCGAGTTGGAATACATCCTCAACGACAGTTCGCCAGCGCTACTTGTGCATGATTCCAGCTTTAGCAACGAGGCCAAAGAGCTGCAACATCGATGCAAGATTGCTTCGTTGTTAGAGATCGAATCCAGCAAAAGCACCAACGGGAATCCGTATGAAAAAACGTTGGCAGGGTTTGTCGGCCAGACCGTGAACCGAGCGGAGCTCACCCACGACGATGTGGTCACCATCATGTACACCTCTGGAACGACGGGGAATCCGAAGGGAGCGATGATCACGCACGGCATGAACTTCTGGAATGCCATAAACCTCGGAATTCCTGGTGGTATCGGGCTTGACACGGTGCATCTGAGCATCCTCCCGCTTTTCCATACCGGCGGACTGAACTGCTACTCAAACCCGGTTTTGCACGCTGGCGGAACCGTCGTCATCATGAAGTCATTTGATCCAGGTGGCGCGCTTGGGTTGATTGGCGATCCTAAGCAAGGCATTACACATTTCTTTGGTGTGCCCGCGCCGTATCAGTTCATGATGCAGCATCCCGATTTTGAAACCACCGACCTTTCGAGGCTTCGTGTTGCCGGTGTCGGTGGGGCACCATGCGCGCTTACTATTATGGAAGTTTGGGCTGACCGGGGAATTCTTTTGGTGCAGGGATTTGGCATGACCGAAACCAGTCCCGCCTGCATTTTCCTCGACCCCAAAGACGCCCTGCGCAAGATCGGCTCAACGGGCAAGTGTCTGTTGCATACCGAAATTCGGATCATCAACGATGAAGGTGGCGATTGCGGAGCGGAGCAAATTGGTGAGCTGTGGATTGCTGGTCCCAACGTGACTCCGGGCTACTGGAATCGCCCTGATGCGACCGCAGCAAGTTTCGAAGGGCGTTGGCTCAAAACCGGCGATGCGGCAAAGTTTGATGATGAAGGTTTCGTCTACATCGTGGACCGTTGGAAAGACATGTACATCTCCGGCGGCGAAAACGTGTATCCCGCCGAAATCGAGAACGTGCTCTACCAGCTACCCCAAGTTGCCGAGGCCGCGATCATTGGTGTGCCCAACGACAAATGGGGCGAAGTAGGCCTTGCCGTGCTGGCCCTCAAGCCGGGGACGACGATAGACAGAGCCGCCGTTATCGCCCATTGCGCGACCAGATTGGCAAAGTTTAAGGTGCCCAACGACATCGCCATAGTGGAAGCTCTTCCTCGCAACGCCACCGGTAAAGTTCTGAAACGCGAACTCCGAACTCAATTCCTCGGCGTCGACGCCCCAAAGATTTCCTAACTCGGCGGTCCCTCAGCCGGCCAGCGGCACATAGGGCTTTTGGCAGACCAACGTGTTTGCAGGAGCGGCTCCTTGTCAGCGTGTCAGCCCGCAAACGTAGAGACGCACCGGTTTGGCAAGGTTTCATCCGGGGGGCGCTTTCGGTCCTCAGTCGGTCGATCCGCCGACTGTGACGAGCGGCATCGGCCGTGCAACACTGGACCCAAGCCGACGAAGGAATCGTGTTGGTGACCATCGAGCCATTTCGTGCACACCAGCAGGGAGTTACAACTATGTCGAATGCCATCGCTGAAAGAGTCACAGGATCAGCCGATACCGAGGCGAACTCGCCCGATTTCGAGGTCCTCGTAGTTGGGGCAGGTTTTGCGGGTTTATACCTTCTGCATCGACTGCGCCAAGCTGGTGTGACCTCGAAAGCGTTTGAGACGGGCGACGATGTGGGCGGGACCTGGTTCTGGAATCGCTACCCCGGCGCCCGCTGCGATATCCAATCGATCGATTACTCCTACAGCTTCGACGCTGAACTAGAAACCGAATGGCAGTGGTCGGAGAAGTACGCCACCCAGCCCGAGATTCTTCGCTACCTCAATCATGTGGCCGACAAACACGATCTGAAGCGTGATGTGCAGTTCTCGACCCGCGTTGAAGCGGCAGTGTGGGACGAAGCAACCTCGTTGTGGAACCTCAATACCAGCGATGGCAAAACCACGAGCTGCCGCTACTACGTGATGGCCTCGGGCTGTCTGTCTCTCCCTAAGGCTGCCGACATTCCCGGAACGAACGCCTTTAAAGGAGACGTGTACTTCACCAGCCGTTGGCCACACCAAGGTGTCGATTTCACCGGCAAACGAGTTGGCGTGATCGGCACTGGTTCTTCGGGTATCCAATCGATTCCCCTTATCGCGAAACAAGCAAGCACACTTACCGTGTTTCAGCGAACGCCGAACTATTCCCTTCCGGCCCGAAACGGAGCAATCCCCGAAGCAAAACTTGCCTCGATCGCCGGTCGCTATCAGGAGTACCGACAAGAAGCCAAGCTGAGCGGCGGAGGGGTTCCAGGTGTGCGGTCAGAGATAAGCGCGCTTGCAGTAACGGAGGAAGAACGCCAAGCCAAATACGAGGAGGCATGGGAAATCGGAGAACTCGGGGCTTTTCTCGGTGCTTACAGCGACATCTTGGTGAACCCGAAATCTAACGATACGGTCGCCGAATTCATTCGCGCCAAAATCCGGGCCACGGTGAAAGATCCTGAAACGGCTGAAGCTCTTTGCCCGAAAGACCATCCCTTTGGCACCAAGCGCCCCTGCCTCGACAGTGGCTATTTTGAGACCTTCAACGAACCGCACGTCTCCCTCGTCGACATTCGCAAACACCCCATCGTGACTATCACCGAAACGGGACTCGATACTGTTGATGAGACGTACGAGTTCGATGCCATCGTGTTCGCCACCGGTTTCGATGCGATGACGGGTGCGATTGTGTCGGTAGATATTACTGGTCGCGAAGGCGTAAAGCTGGCCGATAAATGGGCGCACGGACCACAGACGTATTTGGGTCTCACTACCGTTGGCTTTCCTAACTTTTTCATGGTTACCGGCCCCGGCAGCCCCTCGGTGTTGTCCAACATGGCCGTATCAATCGAGCAGCATGTGGATTGGGTAACCGACACCATCACTCACATGCGCGCAGATGGATTCAACGCTATCGAACCAACCGAAACCGCGGAAACCGGCTGGGGTCTCCACGTGAACGACTGTGCCAACATCACCCTCTACCCTCAAGCCAACTCGTGGTACATGGGTGCCAACGTGCCCGGTAAAACCCGTATGTTCCTGCCCTACATTGGCGGAGTCGACGCATACCGCAAAGCTTGCGATGAGGTAGTAGCTCGCGACTACCTGGGCTTTGCCATGAGCACCGCCAAAACGGGTACGGCACGGAGCAACGATGGCATCGTTCGTCGGCATCAACCCGACGTGGCATTCCTCCTCGAATTCGTAAGTTCACTGGGTATGCCCCCGCTCGAATCAATGAGCCCTGCCGATGCCCGCGCCTTCAACACCATGAGTTCCGCAGCTCGACCCCAAGGACCAGAAGTTGGCGAGATCGTCGATGGAACCTACCCAGGCGCCGATGGTTCCGGTGAACTGGCGTATCGCTTGTACCGCCCAGCTACTCCCGGCCCGCACCCCATCGTTGCCCATTTCCACGGTGGCGGCTGGGTCTTGGGTAGTAGTGAATCCGATGATCCATATTGCCGAGATCTCTGCGTACGCAGTAAAGCCATCATCATTTCCTGCGACTACCGCCACGCCCCCGAAGCCCGTTTTCCTGCCGCGGCCGACGACGGTTACGCAGCCGTTCAGTGGATCGCCAACAACGCTGCATCCCTCGGCGGAATTCCTGGTGAATTCGCCGTTTCGGGTTGGAGCGCCGGAGCCAACGTCGCTGCCGTGGTTTGCCAAACCGCACGCGACCTAGGTGGCCCAACCATCACCGGTCAGCTTCTGCTCACGCCGGTTACCGATGGAACTACTACGCGCGCTTCCTATACTGAAAATGGTGAAGGGAATTTGCTGACCGCTTCGCTGATGGACTGGTTCTGGGATCACTACGCCGATCCTGCCGATCGCGCCAACCCAAAGGCCTCGCCTCTGCTAGCCGCGAGCCTGGCCGGTCTGCCGCCCGCATTCATCGTGACCGCTGAGTTCGATCCACTCCGTGACCAAGGCGATGCCTACGCCGAAGCCCTCAAAGCCGCAGGCGTCCCCGTGCGCCACATCCAAGCCCGCGGCCACATCCACACCTCAATCCCCGCCGTAGACTTCATGCTCTCCGGCGCCCCCCTTCGAGCCGAAATGGCCGCCGGCCTCAAGTCGTTCTTTGGCGCGAGGGTTTCTGTTTGAGGGAAGGTGTCGAGATCGGGGCTCGGATTTTGACTGGCTTGATTGGCTTGTTGGTGAGATGAATCCGCTCTCCGTTTCTGGGTGCTGATCTTTCTGGGGTGCTGATGTTTCTGGGGTGCTGATGTTTCTGGGTGCTGATTCGCTGCGCTTGAAGGCTGTTCAACCCAATGCGCAATTGCCTGAACTCCACCAGAGACGACAACCAAACATGTCCTGATCGCAAGAGCGGTTCGGGGGAACCCGTCAGCTCCAGATAGTTACGTGGATAGGGGGACGGAATCGGGCGGCGGGGACGCCTGAGCCAGCGTGATGCATGGCCATGAGGGCATCGGGGCTGGCAAGGAAACGGAGTAAGCGCGAAGCCATGAGGGAGCGGCGTTCGGGGGTAACGGTGATGGCGTGCCACATATCCTCAATTGGCGCGCCGCGAACCGGAAGTCGAGTGAGACCCTGGGCAGCAAGATCGGTTGTAAGAAGATGGTCGATTGCAGGCACGACCCCTTCGCCCCGCGTCTGCCTCCCCGCCTCGATCGCCCATCCCTCTTCATCAACCTGCCGGTCGCCCTTACTGTCATCGTCGGCCGCTGACATGTTGCAACACGCTTGGAGCGACACGTTCACGCTTTTCAGTTTCAGGTTCCGACGTTGTCGTTTCTGAAGCACGCGGTCCGCAAGACCTGGCGGCGCTGCATGCCCGATTTTGTGGTTTGCTTCGCACCACGATCTCCGTCGCACCTTGCGGGCATCACGACGAACCGCTGGCGATCCAATTTTTCTGGCCCGCAAAGTTCGTGTCGACCGACCGAGACGTGTGGTGCTTCTGGCCGACGTCTCAGGTTCGATGGAGCGCTACTCTCGGGCGTATTTGTACCTGATGCATGCTGCGGTTCGTGCATTGGAGGCGGAGGCCTTCACCTTTGCGACGCACCTAACTCGATTGACATCGGTGTTGCGACATCACTCTCCCGAGGTTGCCTTGCACCGGGCCTCTCAGGCCGCCGAGGATTGGTCGGGTGGAACACGTATTGGTGTGGCCGTGCAATCGTTTCTCGACGGCTGGGGGCGGCGCGGGACCGCTCGCGGTGCTGTGATCGTCATCATCTCCGATGGATGGGAAAGTGGCGACGCAACCTTGCTCGGGGAACAGATGGCCCGGCTCTCTCGATTGGCTCACCGAATCATCTGGGTAAACCCTCGCAAACAACAGGCTGATTACCAGCCCCTCGTCGCCGGCATGGTTGCCGCATTGCCAGCCATCGACACCTTCATAAGCGGACATAGTTATGAAGCCATGCGTGAAGTAATCGCTGCAATCAGTGCCTCGGATTAGCGGTCAGAATATTGGCATGAACATTCAAAGTACTTCGAGTGCGGTGCAGCGTTGGCAGGAAGCCCT
>JAYTWN010000402.1:0-7074 GCA_043743435.1 Acidimicrobiia bacterium | reverse complement strand
ATTTAGTCCGGCTGGTATTTTTCCATCATTGTTAATGGCCAGTAAATCAGCTAAGTAGTGTCTTTGCTGGTCAACTCTCTAACTCCCGCCAACTCTCGGGCGACTTTGCAGCATCAATGCTCGGCGGGATCGCCAGTGACCCAACCGCGACCACTTCGGTGGTGGTGGCTGATGGCTCAGTTATTGTTGGCATTGACGTCACTTCTGAGAGTCGGGAGCCGGGACAAATCTCGGAGAGTCTCGTCACCCGCGGCGATCGCTCGGCCCTTGTGCCGATCGGCAGTGGGGTTGGCGCGGTACTAAGTGCGGTTGCGATTCCTCTTGCCTTTTCCGAGTTCGAGACCGCGTTTCGAGCGGAATTGGCGAAGAACGAAGCGACCTTGCTTGACTTTAAGATCCGCCCCGCCGAGGGTGCGCTCCACGTGATTGGGAAGATTGACGTGTCGGGCGGTTCAGCCGTTTTCTCCTTCGACGTTGTTCCTCACCTGCTTCACGAGTCGGTGTTCTTTCGCGCAGAAAACATCGAGGTCGATACTGATTTCGACTGGTGGGTCGATGTCCTCAATGTGCTGTCGTTTGGGCTTGCGGGCTTGATCGCTTCATCGCTTTCGGCATGGTCAACGTGGCGGCTTCAAGACGGAATACAGCGTGGTTCGACCGGAGGCTCCATCCGGCGTCGGACTATCGCCATCATTCCAGGCGCCCCAGGCATCGACATGAGTGTGCGAGGTCTGCGACTGGACTCCACCGAAGGTTTCGTTCTGCAACTCGCATTCGCTTTGGCAGTTACAGGTGGGGCGCTCGAAAGCCCGGGCAGTGTCGATGTCCTTGGGTCGTGTGATTTCTCAATCCGACTGCCATTTGCGCTCAGCGTTGGCACGCCGCCACCGGTGGATCCTCGCTTGCGAATTCGATGGTCGGTGCGGCGCTGCGACACGAACGAAGTTGTGTTTGTACGCGACGACAAGGCTGCATCGCTGTTAAAACTACGCCTTTCGCAGGATGAGATTCCCCTCGCCACCTGTGATCGATTTGTGGTTTCGGTTCGGATGTATCGGCCGTTTGGAGCTAAGGATGTCATGGAGATCCTCAATGCGTCTTCAGATCTGCGGGTGACCGACATTGTTGATCGATCGCACCCCTTCGTTCGTTGGAAGCACGTGGCGCTAATCGATCAGGTGAGGGTCGAGCCCAACGGCCGGAAGGTGCTCCTAGGTCGACCGCTTCGGGAGAAGCAATCCAAGATCCACCGCACGCACCTCACAGAGCGGTGCTCCATGCTTAACTCCATTGCCCAGCCTCTATCGCCGCCGCACGGCGAAACGTTTCCACCCAAGGAGATCGAGTACCTCGACGGGCTCCCTTTCCCTGCGGAGGAGTTAGCTGGGCATCGCCGAGAGGTGTGCGATTACTGCTTCTTCGGCGGACCCGACAAGAGCGTCTCGTTGCTTTGATCGTCTTGCTTTGATCGTCTTGCTTTGATCGTCTTGACTTCATCGTCTTGACTTCATCGTCTTGACTTTGCCGGGGGAAGGTCCCGTGCCGGGGAATTTACGGCAGGGATTCGAATGCTGCGAGTGCTCGGTCGGCTAAGCGGCCTACGTTGGCTTCACCCAGAGCAGTGTCGTAGGCGCCGGCTTCGCCCATCACGCCAGCTTTGTAGCGAGCGAGAACGCCTTCACCAATACAGGCCAGGCGCCAACACGAGAATGCTTCATAGTAGCCAATGCCACTGAGGTCGCGTTGGGTTCCGCGGGAGTAACGATCTATAACCTCCGCCCGCGTAGGAAAACCGATGGCGCCGGAAGGATCATTACCTTGCAGCGGCTCGGCACCGGGATCGGCCCAATGAATCAGCAGGTAGCCAATGTCGGCCATCGTGTCGCCGAGAGTGCAAAGTTCCCAATCGAGGACAGCTTGCAACAAGCCCGTCTGCGTACTTACCAGTGTGTTTCCCAATCGATAGTCACCGTGCACGATGCCGGTATGAATCTGCTCAGGCATACGAGAAGAAAGGAGCTCATGTAAACGGTCCATCGACGGGAGCTCACGAGTTTTCGAGTTTGCCCACTGCGTTGACCACCGCTTCAACTGACGCTCGATGTACCCCTCTTTGCGACCGAGTTGACCGAGACCAATGTCGTCGGGATTAACTTTGTGCAACTCGATCATCACATCGATCATGGATTCTGCCGCGGGGCGACGAAGCGCTTCAGGGAACGCCTGGCCCGCTTCTGGCGAATCGAGCACGATGCCATCGATATAGGCCATCACGTAAAACGGGGCGCCGTTCACCGAATCATCCGTACACAGACCAAGTGCTGGGGCGACGGGGACTTTCGTTTGGGCGACAGCGGAGATGATGCGATGTTCGCGAGCCATGTCGTGCGCGGTCGCCAACACGTGTCCAAGAGGCGGACGGCGAACTACGAACCGCGTGCCATCCGCACCGGTTGCTTTGTAGGTGATGTTCGATCGTCCGCCAGCGATCAGATCAAAATGAAACGGCGCAACGGCCCCGGCCACGTTGGCTACGAGCCAAGCGGAAACTCGATCGACATTGATCCCTCTCGTCGCATCACTGGCGGAAACGTTGACTGCATCGGTGGACACACCGCCGGCTGCTGCAACTCTGGCGGAAACGCTGACTGCAACGCTGGCTGCAACGGTGGCTGCAACGGTGGGCACATCGGTGCCTGCATCGCTGGCTGCTGCAACGCTGGCGGAAACGCTGGCTGCAACGCTGGGCAAATCGGTGCGTGCATCGCTGGCTGCTGCAACGCTGGCGGAAACGCTGGCTGCAACGCTGGGCACATCGGTGCCTGCGACGCTGGCTGCTGCAACGCTGGCGGAAACGCTGGCTGCATCGGTGCCTGCACCGCCGGTTGCAACGTTGGGCGGATTCTGGGTCTGCTCGTCATTCACGCTGTAACGGTACCGGCCCAAGCGAACCCTAACCAGTCGAAAGGCCCAACCGGTGAGCCGGTGCATTTGCCTTTGCTCAAAATAGCCACGCAAAGTGGCCAAACGACACGCTGATCCACCTGATCGAGGGAAAGGCAACTGCAAGGATAGGGGCCTGTCTTTTGCCTCCTCATCCCCTGCTTGACTGAACAATACAAAACAATACAAAACGGGATGACCGAAGCCATCCCGTTTCGTCCTACTCGTCTGTGTGCTTACTTTGTTACAAGGTACTTGTGCAGATTACTTTGGTGGCATACGGATGCCGCCGTCGACGCGAATCGTTTCGCCGTTCATGTAGCTGTTGGAAAGCAACTCCACGACCATGGAACCAAGCTCAGCCGATGTCCCCAAACGGCTGGGAAACAACACGTTCTTGCCGAGGTTGGCCTTGAATGCGTCGGAAGCTTCACCGGTGCCGTAGATCGGGGTATCGATAAGGCCCGGGGCGATGCAGTTGACCCGGATGCCGCTGGCGGAAAGGTCACGTGCGGCTACGAGGGTCATCGACACCACGCCACCCTTCGACGAAGCGTAGGCGGCCTGACCAATCTGACCGTCGAATGCAGCAACCGAGGCAATATTCACCACAGCGCCGCGACCCCCGTCGACATCGGGTTCATTCGAGTTCATAGCCGACGCAGCGAGACGCAAGCAGTTGAACGAGCCAATCAGGTTGATTTCGATGACCCGGCGGTACGCGTCGAGATCGTGGGGTGCGCCGGTGCGGTCGATGGTACGCCCGGCCGAGCCGATACCTGCGGCGTTGACAAGGCTACGCAGCGGAGCCATTTCCACTGCGGTTGCCACGGCGACGGCTACTTGCTCGGCGTTGGCCACGTCGCACGGTACGAAGGCGCCGCCCAGTTCTTTGGCCAGCGCCTCGCCTTTTTCGGCCTGACGGTCGAGGTCGGCAATAACGACCTTTACCCCACGTGCTGCCAGCAGACGAGCTGCTCCTTCACCGATGCCTGAGGCACCGCCGGTCACAATTGCAGAAGTTCCATTGAGTTCCATAAGCCTGCAACGTTATTCGCCCCAGCCGCTTGCGCCAAACCGGGTCGTTTGCCGTTTTCGATCCTCATCCGGGCCAACCACGCTTCACAATGCCAGGCCCGAAACACGCCGCCGCCACACAACGCTTTTGTGCGCTAGCGCAGGAAAGCGGAAGTCATGCGTAGTGTTTTAACCTCAGTTACCAGCACCATCGCCGAAAGTTGCTCCCAAACACTACGTAGTGACTTGCGCGCACGTGCACTAGCTCCCTCTCAGCGGGAGTTCGCGCACTACTTAAGGGGAGACGCTTCTTCGGAGAGAACGCTTCACAAACGCTCAACTACTCGTCCGGTACCTCCCTCTCAGCGGGAGTTCGCGCACTACTAAAGGGGAGACGCTTCAACACCTGCACTGCCCTACACGAAGCGGCAGTTGAGGCGTCCGGCGTTGCGGTCGATGGTTACGTTCACATCGAAGGCGTGGGAGATGGTTTCACTGGTGAGGGTTTCGTCGAACGGGCCTTGTGCGACTACTCCGCCGTTGCGCAAAACCAGCGCGTGGGTGAAGCCGGGGGCGATCTCTTCCACGTGGTGGGTTACCAACATCAGCCCTGGCACACTGGGATCGGCAGCGACTGCGGCCATGCGGGCAACCAGCCGTTCACGGGCACCGAGGTCAAGTCCAGCGGCGGGTTCGTCGAGCACTAAAAGTTTGGGATTTGCCATAAGTACACGTGCTAACTGAATCTGCTGACGTTCCCCTTCAGAACAGACCCCAAAGTCACGTGAGGCCAAATACCCGAATCCACCGGCATTGAGAAGGTCATAGGCGCGCGTACGGTCGTCGTCGTCATATTCATGCCACCAGGGTTCCAGTGCCCCGTTCTTAGCCGTCATCACCACATCTTGGCCAGTGAGTTCAGGGCGAACCATTTTGGCGAATGCTGCACTCATCACGCCGACACCCAAACGGAGTTTTCGCCAGTCGACGCCTTTCCCCAACTGTCCGCCAAATAAGCTAAGCGCACCTACTGATGGGTGAAGGTAGCCGGAGACAAGTTGCACCATGGTGGATTTTCCCGAGCCGTTGGGGCCGAGCACCACCCATCGCTCGCCGGGGTTTACTTTCACGTTCACGCTTTGCAACGCCCAAGTGGCTTTCCCGTCGAAGGATACACCGACATCGGTGAGTTCGCACAGTGCTGCTGGATCTCCGGTTACTGAACCCGGGACTACCGAACTCGGGGTTACTGAACCCGGGACTACGGAACCCGGGACTACTGAACTCGAGGTTACTGAACTCGGGGTTACTGAACTCGGGACTACTGAACTCGGGGTTTTAAACACGGCGAGCAATCTAGGCGGCCTCGTCGTCAATAACGCGAAACACAGTCGACAACCCAGCACTTGGCAGGTAAACGCCCGCACCCTCCTTCGATCCGCTGCCGCTTGGCCGCAACCGCGTGGGCGAGCGCAAGTCCGGTCAATAGACCCGCGGCAAACCGGCTAAATGACCGGACTCCCAGCTCAGCAGCAAAACGATTCCCATCACGCACATAATTCCAAAGGCAACCAGAACCTTCGAAAAGCGAGTCCGGTCAATAGACCCGCTACGAACCGGCTAATTGACCGGACTCCCAGCTCAGCACCCACACATGCCGGGGAGCCAGGTGGGTTTGCGACAGCGGACAGCGGACAGCGGGGGCGAGCCGGGGCGTAGCGTGAAGGGATGCACCTGTATTGGAATATGGATGAGCGCCTCGGGCCCTTGGTTGAAGTCAGTGCGGTGTTGGAAATTCTCGAACCACCGACCGTGGCCAAGACGTACTTTTGGGCGTTGCAGGCCAGCTTTACCGATGCCGACGGAACCGATCACGGTGCAGCCCACCTCGGCTTGCAGTGGTACCCGCCTCATCCAAATTCCGGTGCCGTCAACTGGGGTGGCTACCCTCCGCAGAATAACAATTGGAAAATTACGCTCATCGGTTCAGAATCGCCGCTGCCGAGCACAACCGACGATCCCAATACCCGCGACTACCCGTGGCAGGTTGGGGTTCAGTATCGACTGCGCATCTTTGCCTCCCCAGAAAAAGGTTGGCGTGCCACCATCACCGATTTGTCGACGGGGACTGTGGATTTGGTGCGCGATTTGTGGCTTGGTGGAAACCGGCTCAAAAGTTTTATCGTTTGGACCGAATGGTTCTGCGGGCGCAGGGATCCATCCGTAAGCGTACGTTGGAGTGAGTTTGTGGCCATCGACTCCTACGGTGTAGCTCACGCCCCTGATTCGTTGCTGGTGAACCATCCGGCTGAAGGGTTTACGAACACCTCGCATATCGTTGAGGAATCAGGGCCTCACGCGAAAGTTCTCCAAGTCATGAAACACCGCCGCAAAGTTCGCCATGGCACCGTTATCCCCGTCGGCGGCTCACCCCTCGGCCTACCCACCGACCCGTTTGCTGTCCAACTTCCAGAGTAATGATTTACGCCCACACGCACTAGAAGATTTGAAGGATGAGTAATCCTTCGGATTGATTCTCGGAAAACTCTCGGACGCGTTCGACGTTTACCCGAAGTAGCGCAGCGACAGCCGACGTCCGGGCATTTCCGAGATCTAACCAAATCACTTTTGGTGGTGGACCAAGCAGAAGAGCTCGCTGCCGAAAATCGTTATCCTTCGAGACGACGATGAACCCGAGTGGCTTTGCGATTTCCCAAATCCCTGTATCGGTACTTCCTCGTTCAACCAGGTCCTCGATATGGCGGGACTCAGGATATTCTGCGTCCAGGAGGGTTACGAGTCGTTGGCTGATATTTTCGTCAAACAGAAGTTTCACGCGGCCTCGCGCGACATTCGCCGTTCACGAATCGCCGCAAAAGCCAGGACCGCTAGAAGATCGTCATTCTGAAGACTGGGAAAATCCTCAAGGATTTCCGCGTTCGTCATCCCGCCAGCCATGTACTCGAGGATGTCGTAAACGGTTATTCGAGTGCCGAAGATACAAGGCTTCCCGCTGCGAACGTCGGGGACAATCGTGATTCGATCAAGCAGTTCCATGAGGAAAGGGTAATAGCCTGGCGCCTCTTGGGCAACCAAGTCACATAGGATTGCGGG
>JAYTWN010000401.1:0-10233 GCA_043743435.1 Acidimicrobiia bacterium | reverse complement strand
GTACACCGCGGAGCCGAAGCCCAACTTGCTCGGTGTAGCTTGCATCGTCCTGTTCTTCTTCCAGCATGTTTTCCCTCGTGGTTCAGTTGCTGTCAAATGGTCCCAGACAAACACCAACGCTTTGCAACGCTTATGATTCGGCCTTCAACCGTGAATTACTGCACAAAGCTGTAACGGCCTTTACTGTATCGCACAACCACGCTCGGTAGGTGGATTGACGGATTTACCACAGTCAGAAGTCATGCTGCCAACGACACCACCCTGAGCGGTTTTTCCTTTTTCACGGTCAGGCAGTGCCTCCACCAGGATTTTTGTCTTCAGCCTCGGAGTCGTTGCACCAGCAGAGCACCGGCGACAATAGCTGCAGTTTCGGCCCTCAGAACAGCAGGAGCTATCCCAACCGGTTCGCGAAGCTGCTCTCGTTCCGCTTCTGACCATCCGCCTTCAGGGCCGACCAGCACAAAGCGGACCGTTGAGGCTAGGAGCGCAACACCTCCACGATCGGCCCGGGCCGGCGGCCCAAACTCATCCTCAGTATTTCCCCCGGCCAATGCTGCGAACGAGGTCATTTCGGTGATGTCGCTTAGCCAGGCTTGACGGCTTTGCTGCAACGCTTCGGCCGCGATCACTCGCAGTCTGGCAACGTTCCGGACAGCTTTGTCGGCGTCCCATTTGGCCACCGAATGCTCGGCAACAAACGGCACGATTCGGTCAACGCCCAGCTCCGCCAACTTCTGCACAACGGTTTCAGGTTTATCGCCCTTGGTCAGCGCAAAACCTACCGACACAGGTAGCAAACGACGGGCGACAACCGCCAGTTCGCCGTTCCATTCGATGTCAGCCCGGGTTGGCCAGCCTGAACCCAAGTTGGCTGAACGCCACGTGCCTTTGCCGTCGGTCACCGTGATGGCATCCCCACTCCGGAGCCGCAGCACCCTTCCCAAATGATGGTGGTGCACATCCGCAAGCGTGGTCTCACCCACATCGGCCACCAACACATGGGCCTTGGCATCGTTGTCCGCGGGCGATCGTGACGGTTCTGGCGGTTGCAGTTCAGGCGGTTGCGTCATGGTGTGCACCTAGGAGGTTTTGTGCGGTGAGCGACCGATCGAACTGCAGACCGAGCAAACAGGTCGGTGTCCAAGCTTGTCTGCCGACGCACTAGCGGAAGGCAGAACGAATCTTGCTTAACAACGATTTGTCGGGAGTTGCCACTTCTTCGCCTCGTTCTGCAGCGATGGTACGAAGCAGATCCTCTTGGGTTTTGGAAAGTTGCATCGGCACGATCACGCGGACTTGGACCAACAAATCGCCTCGTCCGCGACCGTTGTGCATGGGAACGCCGCGTTCGCGCAGTTTGAACACCTTGCCGTTTTGTGTCCCGGCGGGCACCACGAGATCCTCGGTTCCATCGAGCGTTACGTAAGAGATATGCGCGCCTAGAGCTGCCTGAGTCATGGGAATGTCCAGCAGTTCGATGAGGTTGGCACCGTCACGCTGGAAACGCTCATGCACCTTTACTCGTAGGTGCACATACAGGTCGCCATTTGCCCCGCCCCGTGGACCTGCTGCGCCGCGACCGTTGAGGCGCAGAGTGGAACCGTTGTCGAGTCCGGCGGGAACATCGACGGTGTAGGTGCGTGCTTCGGTTCGGCGGCCTTCGCCTCGACAGGTGTTGCACGGTTTTTCTACGGTTTGGCCCATGCCACCGCAGCGAGCGCAGGGACTGGAGGTAACCATTTGCCCCAGCATGGTTCGGCGTACTTGGCGAACTTCACCCGCACCGTTGCAGCCGGTACAGGTGACTGGTGCGGAGCCTTCGGATGCGCCGGTGCCTGTGCAGGTATCGCAACGAACTGGTTGACGCAGTGAAACTTCGCTTCGGGTGCCAAAGACGGCTGCTTCAAAAGTGAGGTCCGCCACGGTTTCCATGTCGGCTCCGCGTGGTGGACCGGATGGGCCCCGTCGTTGTTGTTGTCCGCCGAAGGGGTTTGCGCCGCCTCCGAAGAAGGCGTCGAACAGGTCGCCGAGTCCTCCGCCACCGAACGGATCTCCGCCGCCTCCGCCACCGCCAGGCTGAAATGCCGCTGCGCCGTGTTGATCGTAGCGACGACGTTTGTCAGGGTCTTTGAGAACTTCGTAGGCGAAAGAAACTTCTTTGAACTTTTCTTCCGCCGTAGGGTCATCGGGGTTGGCATCGGGGTGGAGTGACCGAGCTTTGGCTCGGTAGGCCTTTTTGATGTCGTCGTCGGATGCGTTGCGGGCGATGCCGAGGAGTTCGTAAAAATCGTTCATGGGTTCAGTATCAAAGGTGTTTTGTGGGCTGGTGTCGAAGGTTCGCCGCGAAGCGACCGTCTATTCTCTCCCATCCTCGGGGCACATGCGGTCGATACCCCGGGTGACGTTGAACGAACTACCCCACCGCAGAGCGTTTCAGGCTTCCGCTCGTCACTTGTGTTGGCAGCGTTGTGGGTTCAGCCCTCGGTGAGGCGCCTGCTGAGTCCCTCGCTGACCGCATTGACCGCAGCCATGGCTTGTGGGTAGTCCATGCGAGTGGGTCCGAGCACACCAATGGTTCCTACGGGCAATCCGTCGACGTGGTACGGCGCCACCACTACGGAGCAGGATAGGAGTGATTCGAAGGCTAAATCCTTGGCATGCTCCGCCCCGATGGATACTGAACCCGAACGGTCAAGGGCATCTTTAAGCAGGTTCATAACCACGTAGTGCTCCTCGAGGGTGCTGAGCACTCGCCGAACCGCGTCGATGGTGTCAAATGCTCCCACCATGCGTGATGTACCGCCAACAAACACCCCAGCCGCATCAGTTTCCGGGCGAGTGTGCGCTTGCAGGGCGGCCATGGCGGCATCACAGACGAGGTCGACGGTAGTTTCACCGGTTCGTAACAGCGGGGTGTTCGAGGGGTGATTGCCCGTTTGGGCGAACGATCGGCCCTGCAACTGCCCATTGAGGTGCGCAGTGGCGGCGTTACGTTGAGTTTCGGTGACGTGCGTTGGAAGGTCAATGTGGACTTTGTCAACGGATCCGTTGCTCAGCACCGTAACCACCAACGCCGATTCGGTGCCCGGGGTTTTGCCCGCGCCACCAAGCCCCACCACCTGCACCGAACGGACGGTGGCGACCTCGGCCGGCGGCGCAATCGCTACCGCGGCGTAATCGGTGAGGCCGGTGAGCACACGAGTGGTTTCGGAGAGCAGCTGTTCTATCTCTGTGCGCGCCGTGTCGAAAAACTGACTCACTTGCTGAAACTTCGGCTCACCGAGGCGTGCTCGGCCATCAAGGGAGTCGACGAAGAAGCGGTAACCCCGGTCGGTAGGGATACGTCCAGCGGAGGTGTGGGGATGGGTGAGGTACCCGTCGCGCTCCAGCAGGCTCATTTCGTTACGAATCGTGGCCGGCGAAACACCTAACCCGGTAGCGGCCGACAAATGCGCCGACCCAACCGGCTGGCCCGATTCAATATGTTCAGCCACGACGGCGCGCAAAATGGCCGATTTCCGTACGTCGAGCGCCATGGTAGTGACGACGCCAGCCTCGGGAACAACGCCCAACGGCCCATCAGCGTTCGTTGTTGCGGGGGCGTTGGGCGTGGTGATCTCCGCGCTGTTCACGTAATGACATTACCGATAACAATGCGCTACTTCGACCCAAACGAAAAGAACAACGGTTAGTTCGATCAACTTGCCTGTGCGGCTCCGATCGCTTTGACCGCCTGCTGAACTACAAAGCCTGTACTTCAGCAGTGCATAGGCAGCTAAGCAGCTATTCGGCGTCAGTCGGCTCGTCCGCCAGACCGGTCTGCTTCAACGCAGCGTGTCGACGCAGCGATTCGATGCGTTCGGCTGCGTGATCCACGATTGGCTCGGGATAGCCATCAACGCCACCGAAAAGCCCACCGCCGCCAACGAGCCACGGTTCGTGAATTTCTTTGTTGGAGAGCTTTGCCAATTCGGGGACGAAACGCCGTACATAGGTGCCATCAGGATCGAATTTCTTGCCCTGGGTGATCGGGTTGAACACGCGGTAGTACGGCGATGCGTCGGTACCGGTTCCTGCGGTCCATTGCCAACCGTGGGCATTCGAAGCCAAATCGCCGTCAACGAGTTGTTCCATAAACCATTTGGCGCCGCGCTGCCACGGCAGATGCAGGTCTTTCACTAGAAAGCTGGCGACGGCCATCCGTACTCGGTTGTGCATCCAGCCTTCAGCTAAAAGTTGACGCATGCCTGCGTCGATAAAGGGAAATCCTGTGGTGCCTGAACACCAGCGTTTGAATCGTTCTTCGGCCAAGTCACCTGTGTCCACTTGTATGGCTTCCATCGCGGTATTGAGCGACCGTGAGGCAGTGTGCGGCTGGTGGAATAATACGTCCGCATAGAATTCGCGCCAGCAAAGTTCTGATTTGAACACGTCGGCCCCGGTGCCACCAACGCGCAGTGCTGGGAGGATTTGGCGAGGGTGCAGCAGTCCGAATTTCAGGTCGGCAGAGAGGCGCGAGGTGGCATCGAGCGATGGGATGTTTCGTTGCTCATCGTAGGCACCCATATTGGTTTCGAGGAAGTGTTGCAGCCGTTTGTGTGCCGCCGCTTCGTTTGCTCGGGGCAGCTTTGGCGAAGCGTCGGCGGGCCGCGATGGGATGGCTTCACCGTCGACACCGGTGCACCAGGAAACTTCTCTCGGGTCGACGGTGGGGTTCGGGCCCTGCGCCTCAGCCAGTGGGTTCCATACCCGCTTGAAGGGTGTGAACACTTTGAATGGTGTGACATCAAGCTTGCGAACGGTGCCCGGCTCGATCACGTACGGGCTACCAATGGAGCGGAGTTCTCGCCCGTCAACCTGCAAACCAACCGATACGGCATCGTCGCGTTTTCGCCCATACGGACCGAAATCAGCGGCGCAGTACACGGCAGTGGCACTCACGGTGGCAGCAAGCGCAGGGATTTCCGTTGACGGATCGCCATGGCGCAAAACCAAAGGGATTCCGGCCGCAGTGAGCGATTGCAGGGCGTCGTACAGGTAAGCGAGCCGGTTGACCCCGCTGGCCATGCCGAGTTTCAGGTCGAGAACGAACACCGCCAACACCGATCCGCCTGTTCGTTGCGCCTCAATAACCGCCGCCAACAACGCTGGGTTGTCCGCCAACCGCAAGTCCCGACGAAACCAAAACACCACATTCACTGGCGTCCCCTCAGGTTTAGGTGGTCGAGCAGGCCGAATCGAAGTAGACACCCCTCCATACTCCCTCGCCCGCCACCGTTAGATGCGTTCCGGCCGGTGTTTATGACGACTGAACCCGTTGGTAGAGCCGAGAACAACAGTCCATACAGGGAAAACACCAAGCAGCTGGTTAAGGGCCGCGACGTAGGGCTAGCGCCCACCACTCACATCGATCACGGCACCGGTCATGTAGCTCGAAGCCGGTGAACACATGAACACAATGGTTGCGGCAATTTCTTCGGGTTCTCCGCCGCGTTGCATGGGGATAAGGGAGCGGAAGCGTTCCACTCGGTCGGGTTGGCCACCGCTGGCATGAATCTCGGTATTGATCAACCCGGGCCGAACCGCATTTACTCGAATACCTTCGTCGGCCACTTCTTTGGACAACCCAACGGTCATACAATCCATCGCTGCTTTCGACGAGGCATAGTCCACGTATTCGCCCGGACTGGTGATGCGTGCCGCGGCCGAAGAGACGTTCACAATGACCCCACCCGCGCCGCCGAATCGAGTGCTCATGCGCTTCACGGCCTCACCGGCGCACAGAAAAGCGCCCACGGTGTTGACGGCGAACATGCGTATCATGCGTTCGTAATCCATTTCGTCGATCCGCGATTTCGGACCTACGATGCCCGCATTATTGATAAGCGCACCCAGTGTTCCCATGGCATCGACTTCGGCAAACAGTCGCTTCACATCATCGGGATTCGATACATCCGCAACCACGGCCCTAGCCCGAACCCCACGTTGTTCGCATTGCGCCACGACCGCATTGGCTGCGTCAACTTCCGTGCGGTAGCTCAGCAGAATGTCGCATCCAACATCGGCAAGCGCCAAACACGTGGCCGCTCCGATCCCTCTGCTGCCGCCAGTAACGAGCGCAAGTTTGGTCATGAAACGAACCTACTCAATCTGAGTCAAACACCGCTAGCAACTCTAGAGTTCGTCAAGGTCCAGAATCGAGGGTGCAATGGGCTTGGCGTCTTTACGGCGCGGTTTCGCCGGGTTGCTTGGTTTGGAGGCTGGAGCGGTTATGGGGGTGGCCTGGCGATCAGTGGCCTCGGAACGCTCGCGGGAAGCAGACTCCAAAGTTTCGATTCGTGGGGAGTTAGGTTCCATTGCGACCACATCGCTGATCTCATTGGACTCAAGGGCGGCCACGTCGCGGAGGTCATCGTCGCTGGCTTCGAGAAGTTCATCGACCTCATCGTCAAGCTCATCAAGATCATCGGCTTGGTCATCGAATTCATCCTCGATCGACGCCTCACTGGATGCGGCAACATCCGTCGATTGTGGAACTTCAACGACTCGGATCTGGGGGCGCTCAACAACGATGAGGGCCTCCATAACGGGAAGCGGAGAAAAAGCAACCATCAGTTCGTAGCGAAAGACGGCCATGCCATCGGTTTCGGCGGGCACGATACGGGCGCCTCGACCAATTGGTTCCCAACCGTGCCCGCGGAGAGGAGGAAGCGCTTCGAGTTCAGGATAGGTGTCGGCAATGTACTCGTCGATGCCAACGGTTTCATCAGCCGTAAGTGTGCATACGCTATATACGAAGGTGCCACCAACCCTAAGTGCACGTACCGATGAATCCACCAGTGCTTTTTGTAGTGCAACGAGAACGGGGATTTCTTTTTCCTCCATGCGCCAGCGAGCATCAGGCCGACGGCGAAGCGAACCAAGGCCGGAACACGGTGCATCGAGCAAGACCCGATCGAACGAGCCTTCCTGGACGGGCAGCTTAGTGGAATCGGAAACTACCACGTCGACAAGATCGGCAACGTTCATATCCCGGGCGTTGCGGCGCAACAAGCGGCTGCGGTGCATGTGCAGATCTACCGCGGTTACGTTCGCCCCCAGCCCGGCCATAAACGTGGTCTTGCCACCAGGGGCGGCACACACGTCGAGCACACGGTCACCGGGTTGCGCATCAACGGATTCGGCCACCATTTGCGACGCAGGATCTTGGATATAGCCGTCTTCGCGAACATGCACTTCTGCTGGTTCGTTCATGGCCCGAAGGATGCGTTCAGCCTTCTCCACCCCAAACTCGGCGACGAACAGATCAACGATCCAATCGGGGTAGCTGAGCTCAGTTTCTAAATTGGGCCAGGGCGGATTGATCGTTGTAGCAACTCGCCGAAGAATGGCATTGACGAATCCTTTGGACCACTCCGGCGCCAACTCAACGGTTTCCGCCAACGCGGCGTGAGGCGGAACGCCAAGAAAGACCAGTTGGTAAGCACCCAAATGAAGAATGCGCAACGTCTCAGGGTCGGTGTCGCGTTCAATGTGATTTTGTACAATCCAGTCACAAGCTCGTCGCATACGTACCGTGCCATAGGTCAGTTCAGTAGCGAAAGCTTTCTCACGCGAATCAATCGGACCGTTTTGTTCAAAGTTTCGAATGATCTCCGGCAGAATCAGGTTGGCGTAGGCGCCGCGATCAACTTCAGCTAACGCTTTGCGAGCTAGGTCACGGGCAGTAATTGGCGCCTTTGCCGCACGGCTGTCCTGGTTCTCCCGAAAGTCTCTTCGCCCTGATCCACCCCGGTTATCCCTATCACCGGCACCACGATCATTTCGATCATTTCGATCATTTCCGCCGGCGGTGCGACTGGGAAAACCAAACCGCGAACCAGATCGGTCGCCACCGGGACGCGATCCACCACGATCAGAGCCACCGCCCGCACCACTACCACCGGACGAGCGACCGTCACGGAACGGAGGACGACCAGAACTATCCCGGCCACCCGACGAGCCAGAACCACCGGGGCCTCGTGACGGGCCAGAAGGTCTTCGGGGATCGCGTTCGTTCATTGGCCCAACATCGTTTCTTCTAGACGGCCGAGACCGTTTGCCCAAGCCGCTGCGGCCATGGGTCCTTTTCCTTCAGGCTGCACCGTAAGCAACACCAGCGCATCAAACTCAGTTGGCGAATCCGGCATTCCAGCACAACCAACGACCAAAGCACCAACGAGTCTGCCCATCGCACCTGGCGCCAACCCAGCAACGGAGTCCAGGGTGACCGGCCGCGCCTCGAGCACCTTCAAGCGCTTACCACGCAACGTCGTCCAAGCAAATCCTAAGCGAACGACGCGAGCCAAATCCCCTGCGCTCTTGGTAAAATCCAACACGAATTCAGCAGGATCAAGCTTTGCTGCATACGTCGATTCGCCTACCTGGTCAACGGCAGAACCAAGCGAAACAAAACCGTCGGCCAAACGACGAACCATCATCTCCACACCCACCTCAACCAAGCGTTCACGCAGCACGGCAACTGATTCGGTTTCCTCGATCGGCACCACCACCCGTTCATAGACACCTCCGGTGTCCAATCCCATTTCCAGAGCCATCAGACAGACGCCCGTCTCGGTGTCTCCGGCCAACACTGCACGTTCGACGGGCGCCGCTCCACGCCAGCGGGGAAGCAACGAGAAGTGCAAATTGATGAACAGCATTGCGTCGAGAAGATGTGGCTTGATCAACCGCCCATAGGCCACCACCACACCAAGTTCGGCTCCAGCAGCGGCGGCATCGAGCAAATCGTCGGGACGATCAGTAACCACCAAGCCCAACTCGAGCGCTGCGGCTTTCACCGATGAAGCAACCAGCGCACTCCCCCGTCCACGTTTGCGGTCCGGTTGCGATAGCACCATAACAATTTCGTGGCCCGCAGCAACCAAGGCTCGAAGTGGCGCAACGGCGGCTTCAGGAGAGCCGACGTAAACCAGCTTCATTGAGCACCCCCGAAGGTAGACACCGGGCCAAACCCTCGGTGCTCACGATCCCGGCGCACGGCAGGCGAAGCCCGGACTCGGGACAAATCTAGAAAAGTCCAGACTCGGGACGAATCTTGAACAGTCGCCATCGGCTTACCAAGCAGCTCGGGGAGACGTGGGGACACAGCCCCCCGAGGACTCATTACTTCAGCCCGGGAAGACTTATCCCGAACTTGTTTTTAGGCGCGTCGGCTTGTGGTTTGGCTTTCGTTTTTGGTTCAGCAGCGAGCATACGATTACGCAATGTACGCATAGCTTCGGCCTTCTGCGTTTCGTCGAGGTAATCGAGCAACAGCTTGCCATCGAGGTGGTCAAGTTCGTGCTGGTAGAGGCGGGCAAGGAGTTCATCGGCCTCGACGCTTACTTCCTTACCGTCGAGGTCATAACCGGTCAGGTGAATCTCTTTCGGGCGGACGATCTCATAAGACATGTCTGGGATCGAAAGACAGCCCTCGTCGTAAGACCATTCGCCGCGACTCTCTTGAATGATCGGGTTCACCAGCACCTTGGCGCCAGCACCATCGTGGAGGTCATACACAAATAAGCGTTTTTGGACACCAATTTGGGGTGCAGCCAGGCCGAGTCCGGGAGCGTCGTACATGGTTTGAATCATGTCTTCGGTGAGCTTTACCAGCGCACCGTCCACATTCGTAACGTCGGACGCGATCTGCCGCAATACGGGATCACCAAATACTCGGATGTCATAACCAGCCATGCCTCAAGGATAGGGCCCGAACCAATTGCTTCGAGCCATCCACGTTTGTTTCGGCGTACTTTTGAGGACATTTCGCCATGACACAAGGCACGCCACCAACTGCCGAGCGCATGCCACCCGCAAGCCAAGCGCCACAAACCAAAAGTACCGCCGTGAACGCAGGCCCAACCGAGCAACGCCGACGCAGAGCAAACGGCCGACAACGCTGTCGCGCTATCGGCCGTTCCGCCCTTCGTTCGCACCGAATCAACTTCGGTGGTCGCTCTGCTTAGTTGTGGCTATCGGCACGTTCAAAAGCGCACTAAAGCGTTTTCGAGGGAAAAAAGATTCTATGCGCTTTGCAGTTCTTGCGAGAATTCCCGATAGACCTGTACATGATGATCAAGATCGTCTTGGGTGTGGAGCGCCGAGATCAACCATTGCTCATCCAGGCCTGGCGGCAACAAGATTCCACGGTTGATGCCGTAGATCCAGTTGGCGTACGCGATATCGAAG
>JAYTWN010000400.1:0-7107 GCA_043743435.1 Acidimicrobiia bacterium | reverse complement strand
TTTAGCCCATTCTGCAAAGTCCGGACTCGGGACAAATCTTGAGGAGTCCGGACTCGGGACAAATCTTGAGGAGTCCGGACTCGGGACACATCTTGAGGAGTCCGGACTCGGGACAAATCTTGAGAAGCCGAAGAATCGGCGTGAGGTTGCTTGAACACCCGGCGATGCTTCCACACTCTGAACGGTTTTGCGAAGTGGTGCGACTCGTCTGGCCTTCTTCGCCTGAACCCGCAATACTGACGACGCACCAGCAGCGACCGTTTCTTTTTCGGCGCTTCATTATTCATTGAGGTTGATATGTGGGATTTCGAAACCGATCCAGAGTTCCAAGAAAAACTTGACTGGATTGACTCGTTCTTAACCAAACAAGTTGAACCACTCGATCTGGTGTTTAGCGATCCTTACGACAAGGCAGACAAACGTGCGCTTGCTGTGGTTCGTCCGCTGCAGCAACAGGTTAAGGACAAAGGTCTTTGGGCCTGTCACCTTGGAGCCGATCTTGGCGGCCCAGGCTACGGTCAGGTGAAGCTGGCCCTCATGAACGAGTTACTCGGTCGTTCCGGCTGGGCCCCAACGGTGTTTGGTTGCCAGGCCCCCGATTCCGGAAACGCAGAAATCCTGGCCCATTACGGAACAGCCGGACAAAAAGCTCGGTATCTCCAGCCCCTGCTTGATGGCGAAATTTCGTCGTGCTATTCCATGACCGAACCTCACGCCGGTGCAGACCCAACGTTGTTCACCACCCGAGCCACACGCGATGGTGATCAGTGGGTCATCAACGGGGAAAAGTGGTTTTCGTCCAACGCTCGTTTTTCCAGTTTCTTGATCGTGATGGTGGTGACCAATCCCGATGTAAGCGCCTATCGGGGCATGTCGATGTTCATTGTTCCCACCGAAACACCGGGTGTTGAAATTGTTCGCAACGTGGGCGTGGGCACGGAATCCGAAGACCACGCCAGCCATGCCTACATTCGCTATACCGACGTGCGGATTCCCGCTGACCATCTGCTCGGCGAAGAAGGCGGCGCATTCGTAATCGCACAAACTCGGCTCGGTGGCGGTCGTATTCATCACGCCATGCGCACCATTGCTCAGTTGCGCAAAGCCTTCGACATGATGTGTGAGCGGGCGGTGTCACGCCAAACGCGAGCTGGTTCGTTGGCGTCGATGCAAATGACCCAGGAGAAGGTCGCTGACAGCTGGATCGAGATCGAACAATTCCGTTTGCTCGTGCTGCGAACCGCGTGGCTGATTGATAAGCACAATGATTATAAGCGGGTTCGCAAAGATATCGCTGCGGTGAAAGTTGCTATGCCCAAGGTGTATCACGACGTCGTTCAGCGAGCTATGCATCTCCACGGGGCACTTGGTATCTCCAACGAAATGCCGTTCTCTCGCATGATGGTTGGCGCACAAGTCATGGCCATCGCCGACGGTCCTACCGAGGTGCACAAGATCACTCTGGCCACCCAGCTTCTGAAGGATTACCAGCCCAACGAAGGCCTGTGGCCATCAGCACACATCCCTACTCGTCGAGCAGCTGCCCGTGCGCATTTCGCGTCAGCATTGGAGCACGAAGCCGCGCAGCACTAGCGACGTGATTCAGCGGTTCGCTGCAGAATTATCGGCCAGCTTCGCCTGGTGGCTGCGTTTTCGTCGTGCCGGTTGGGCAGGGCATGCAGTGCCCGGAGCGTTCTTTCGAGGAAACGAACCGTGACTCGCAAATTCCGCGACCGACTTGCAGAATCAGGACTCTAGCTACATCGTTAGCTCATGCTCACTTTCTCCCAATCGAAACGAGTTCCAAACGGGCGAACGAATGGGGGCGCTCGTCAACCACGATGGCCCACGAGAGCCCCCAAAGCAGATCCGAATGCCGTTACGGGAGAGAGGTGGAGGTCAAGGAAGGGTGATGTCGCCGTCGATGGGCTTGGGGCGAGGTGCATCCCAAGCTCGTTTCACGGCCACAACACGAATGCCAAAAACAATTCCGATAGCCGTAAGTGAACGTAGGGTTCGCTCCACATCGAGCTTGGAGCCGATCACCAGAACAACCGCTCCGATCACCGCGGCAACGGCATAGATCTCCTTGCGAAGCACCAACGGGATTTCTCGCAGAAGTACGTCACGCAAAACGCCACCGCCGATGGCCGCGATAACGCCAATACCCACGGCTGCAAAGGGGCCGAGACGCAACGTCAAGGCCCGTTCCACTCCAGCCGCAGTAAAGAGCGCGAGCCCCGCGGCATCGAGCACCATCAGGACGACGCGAAGCCGATGCACATGGTGATGTAAGTAGAACACCAAAACTGCAGCGATTGCTGGCGTGATCAAGTAGCGAGAATCCCGAAATGCCGCAGGCGGGGTAAGACCAAGGAGCACGTCGCGGATCAGTCCCCCACCAATGCCTGAAACACCGGCGACGACTACGAGTCCAAAAATGTCGAGGTCCTTCTCCACGGCGGCGAGTGCACCAGCAATGGCGAACACGAAAATGCCAATGAGGTCAAAGGCCAGGAGCAGGTTTGAATTTCCCATGATCGAGTGAATAACCTACCGCTTGAGACGTCGCAGAAGGAGGTTTTTCGTCGCCCGTTGGATCAGGCCATTTGCCACACAACGCCATGTCGACAGCTTCCCGAGGCCCAGGTCTCCCTGCTAACCCTCAGCAGCGGCTCGTCGTCACCCGTCGAAACGAGATGCGAGTGCTCTCCCATTCCCGTCAACGAGGGTGCGAATACTCGGTGCCCGGCTGCTTCGAGTGTTGCGCGAACAAACTTCCAATACCAACCGCCACGAAACGAGCCATGAATCAAAACGTAGGTAGTCATAGTACTTCCCGAGCTTTGAACCGGTTAGAGGTTGTCGCCTAAAGAGGCAGGAACCACATCGCCACCCAGCACAACTTCCATAAATTCTCGGGGGTAGCTGTCGTAGGGTTTGAGGTGCTCCCCGAGCGACATGATCCGTTCTTTGTAGCCGTCCCAATGAATGAGTTCTTCGTAGTCGGCGAGCTGTTGGAAGAATCGTAGGTTGGTGAAATGCGTGCGATCTTCAACCCCACGCAAGAGCCGTCGGCCTACGAACCCGGGATGGGTCTTAAGAAACGGCGTAAACGCATCGGACTTGGCAATGTACGCATCGGCATGCTCCTCGGCATCGAGGGTCCAGGCTTGGCTTACAACGGCAATCATGCGTGCACGATAACCGGAACTGCCCGGCGCAGCCGCAACTCACATTATCCCCACGACCGTGCTTCCAGGAAAGCAGTTCCAGCGCCCAGCGCTTCCCCGAGCAACGACGCGAGTGAAGTCAACGATGTCAGTAAAATCAACGAAGCCAATAAAATCAACGGAGTCAACGAAGTCGACGGGTTGCAGACGAGGAAACTATTCGCGCGGCGTTTGCAGATAGGTGATCACGGCCATGACTCGGCGATAGTCGTTCGGGGCAGCTTCGAGATTGAGCTTGGAGGAGATCGATGAAATGCGTTTCTCAATCGCACCTTCGCCAAGCACTAACGCCCCGGCGATCCGAACATTGGAACGACCTTCGGCCAACAACGACAGCACTTCAGATTCGCGGGGAGTTAGCCAATCAAGCTGGTTTCGGAGAGCCCGAGCAAAGAGCTGCGCCGCTACATCAGGATCGAGCGCGGTTCCACCATCAGCCACACGCTGCACGGCGTCAACAAAGGTTCGCACATCAGCCACACATTCTTTCAACAGGTACCCCAAACCACGTGCGTCACTCCGCGACTGGGATGGCCAAGTTCGCCGCCATGACCTCGCCGAACTTTTCAAGTACATCTTGGCCGAGGACATCGTTGCGTCGGCCAGAAACCGTCGGGTCGAAACCAGTGGACAGTTGAGCAAATCCGACGGCGACAAAATGGATCAGGCATGGGCCAATCTGTCAGCCACGTGGGCCAGCGAACTGGAAGGAACTGAGAAAACCAGTCCTCAAACCCAAACAAAGAACCCCCGAACACCGGAGGGTGTCGAGGGTTCCGTGAGTAATCGTGTGGTGGGCGTTGAGGGACTCGAACCCCCGACATCGGCCTTGTAAGGGCAGCGCTCTACCAACTGAGCTAAACGCCCGCAGTACTGCGGAGTACAAAGTATAGAGGTCGACGGCCCACCCCGGAGACACCAATTCGCAAATTTTTGTCACGAAAGGTATTTCTGGCGTTCCCGATCCGGCTTGCCGGTCAGAGAAAGAACGCCGTCCGTTCGGGTATCGAAGTTGGCCCGACGACATCTCAAGGGATGAGCCCAGACGTATCCGGGTCAGTCACTCGGTACAACACGTTGACCTGATGGGTGCGCCACCCCGAACCGCAGAGACGAACCGGCGGAAGCGGTTGGACGGGCGAAGGCAAAGGCCAACTACCACGTCCAGCCGAGAACCGCCGGGGAAAAAGAGCTGACCGTAAGCCTCTACGACCACCACGAACACAGGCTACGCCGAGATGACGTAACCCAATTCATCGATAGCGGTTTCAGCCCGAGCGATCTTGGGAGGACGGCCTCGACGACGACGTTCGGCCGACAGCACCTTGCCGTTCATCAAAAGCTCACCGCCCCAAACACCCCAAGGCTCTCGACGGTCAACAGCCCCATCGAGACAGTTCTCGCGCACGGGGCAGTTACCGCAAATGGCCTTGGCTCGGGCAATTTCGCTCAGGTCCTCCGAGAAGAACAGTGAGGCGAAGGTTCCGGCTCCGTCGGCGCAACGGGCATCTACGAACCACTCCGGCGTGGTGTGATCAAAAAAGAGAGTGTGCACTGCAGTTTCCTTATAAGCAATGGCCCGAATGTCCCTGCCCGGAATGGCAGTCGCTGGGCTTTTCGTGTTCGAGCGGTTATCGAGATGCGCGTACTGCGCGACCTCAAGGGAGGTGGCATTGCCGGCGACGAAGGTGTCGAGGCTGATCGAGTTGGTGATCGTTTGTTCATGCATTTTGGGACCTCTGCTCATTTCTTGGTTTTCGTTTGAGAACACGTACTGCGGAATTGCGGAACTGCTCGGTGCTGCGGTTGTCGCCTTTCGGCAACGGTGTTGCTGGTGTTTGTTGTTTCTTGGCTGACGATGACTTGTCTTTTGATGTGTTGCTTGGCATTTGCGTTGTTGCTGGGATGCACGACCGTGCATTTCGCATTTGGATCCGAGTTTCCAGCTACTTGCTGGATGGTGGAGCTCAGGAGTTTTGAATTCCTGAAATGCGAAAGGCCACCGGAATGTTCCCGGTGGCCTCTGTGCTGGTTGTGGTTTTCGCTTGACTCGGGTTCTACCCGGGTTGCGGACCACACCTACTCAGAGGCGCACGCTTGTGCGTATTCGTTGCTGCTGGCTTCGCTGCTTCTACTGCGGTTGCTTGCCAACCACCGAGAACACGAGCCGCCCCAGAAATCGCACGCACCATCGCAGTTACGCAGCGCACCGACATTGCTGAGACAGCGGTCGAATACGTGCGCACACCAAAGCCAAAATCTGAAGCCGAATTAACTGCGATAAGGGTGTTCAAACTGGTGGCCAAAGAGGCCATGGCTGGGTTGAGCGAGGTGGTTCGGAGAGTTGTTATGAGTTTCATCGTGGCCACCCCTTTCGAGAGTGCGTGAGAGCTACAGCGATGCCCGGCTTTCGAGCAACAACACAATGAGTGTTGCGCGGCGTACACCCTTTGGTCAAGCTATTTTTGCGGTTGTGTGACGAAATTTCTATTTCCCCAGTTCAAGCACAGTGTGCACACATACCAATTTGCGCACATTCGCGTTCGCCGACCACGAATTGATTCGGACCCTCAGCGGAGCCCAACAAAACCAAACTGCAAGAGGTTCGAGAAAACACCCCTCACGCCCGAGGTCAGACCAGCCCGGTCCAGCTCATGCAGTAAGTGAGCTTAGTTAGTTCATGTGCGCGTAAGTCATTGCGTAGTGTCTCGGCGCTACTTTCCCTACGGATACTACGGATTGGGGTCAAAACACTACGCAATGACTTACGCTTCCCTGCACTAGTGCACGAACTCCCTCAGAGCGGGAGTTCGTGAACCAGTCAGTGACGCACTCGCCACTTAAAACGCTAAACGGGCCACCATGAGCTCATCGAAGAGGTCTTGCGTCGCCCCCGCAACTGGGGTTCTGCGCATCGAATGACTTCGCTCCCAAAGGTTGCGGCCTCGTGCATCGGCGATGGGAACTCCCGCCTCGGAGCACACCAGTGCGGCGCCGGCGTAGTCCCAAATGCCGTGAGCATCAAAACTGCAATCGAGGAAACCGTCGAAGGTTCCGTCGGCCACGGCACACAAATCGAGTGCAGCGGCGCCCATGGTTCGGAACTGACGCCAACCCAAATGTGCTGGCGGGTAGCCAGACAGAGAGATGACTGCTTCCTCGATTGAGGTGGTTGTGGCCGGGCGGATTGATGCGAAATCGCGAGTTGCTCCCCCACCGCGGACGGCCCGATAGGTGACTCCCGTGGCCAAATTGCGCACCAGGGAAAGCCGGGCACCATCGGCGTCGAGGGCACACAAACTGGTGGCATACCAGGGCAAATTGCGCGAAGCGTTCGTAGAACCGTCGACAGGATCGATGATGACCATCACTGCAGATTCGGGCCGACGGATACCGCTTTCCTCGCTCAAAACGCCCACCCCGGCACCGTCGAGCAGGGCTAGCGCAGCATCGTCGGCGTTGAGGTCGAGCCCGTATTGGGTTGGTCGATTGCCCTTTTGGTGGCGATCACTTGTAGCCAAAACCGCGGAGGCACACACGGTGGCAATCGAATCAAACAGGGCGAACAAATCATCATCTGACCACGATTCTGATCCTGAACCCGAAATGTGTACCGGCGCCTTTGACATGGCTCGATAGTGTCACGTGGATGAGTATTCGCAGTGCCAATGTCGACGATATCGAAACGATAGGTGAACTTATTATTGGTTTGGCCGAATACGAAGAGCTGGCCCATGAGGTTGTTTGGACCGTGCCGCAGCTCCGCGAACAGCTCTTTGGCCCAGATTCCGTCTGCAACGTTGACCTCGCAATCGACGATGCCACCGATGCTGTTGCTGGTTTTGCCCTCTGGTATCCCACGTTTTCGACCTTC